>JBDTJD010000273.1:0-2721 GCA_039935975.1 Caldimonas sp. | reverse complement strand
AGGAACTCGACGTCGCTCTTCTCGAAGTTGTAGGTGCTCTGCTCGACCTCGTTCTGGTGATAGACATCGCCGTAAGTGAGGCCGTCGGTCCACTGCAGCTTGTAGACGTTGTCGACGCCCTGCAGGTACATCGCGAGCCGCTCGAGACCGTAGGTGATCTCGCCGGTGACCGGCTTGCAGTCGATGCCGCCGACCTGCTGGAAGTAGGTGAACTGGGTCACCTCCATGCCGTTCAGCCAGACCTCCCAGCCCAGGCCCCAGGCGCCGAGCGTCGGGTTCTCCCAATCGTCCTCGACGAAACGGACGTCGTTGGCCTTCAGGTCGAAGCCGAGCGCCTCGAGCGAGCCGAGGTAGAGGTCGAGGATGTCGGCCGGCGCGGGCTTGAGCACGACCTGGTACTGGTAATAGTGCTGCAGCCGGTTCGGGTTCTCGCCGTAGCGGCCGTCCTTGGGCCGGCGGCTCGGCTGCACGTAGGCCGCCTTCCACGGCTCGGGGCCGAGCGCGCGCAGGAAGGTCGCCGTGTGGCTCGTGCCGGCGCCCACTTCCATGTCGTAGGGCTGGAGCAGCGCGCAGCCGCGCTCGGCCCAGTACGACTGCAGGCGCAGGATGATTTGCTGGAACGAGAGCATCGCGTCGCGGCCCGGTCTTTCGTCGAAGGCTCGGGCTGCGGTCGCAGCACCGGTGGTGCGACGATTTTAGGGGCGCGGCCCGGCCCGCATGCGCCAGCGACCGGCGCCGAGCAGCGTCGCGATACCGGCGAGCCAGAGCGGCCAGAGGTCGAGGCGGCCGGCCCATTCGGCGAACGGCGTCAGGCCCTGCCGTCCCTCGACCGAGCCTTCGAGCAGGCCGCGCGTGAAGGGCGGCAGCGCCTGGCGCACGACGCCGCGGTAGTCGATCACCGCGGTCGCGCCGGTGTTGGTCGCCCGGATCATCGGCCGCTGCAGCTCGAGCGTTCGCATGCGCGAGATGCGCAGGTGCTGCTCGATCGCGATGGTCTTCCCGAACCAGCCGATGTTGCTGATGTTGGCGAGGACCGTCGGCGCCGCCTCGTCGGGGACGAAGCGCGACGCGAGTTCCTCGCCGAACAGGTCCTCGTAGCAGATGTTGGGCGCGACCCGCTGGCGGCCGACGTCGAACGAAGGCGCCGTCTTCACACCGCGATTGAAGTCGCCGAGCGGGATGTTCATCATCGCCGTGAACCAGTGAAAGCCGGTCGGGATGAACTCGCCGAAAGGCACGAGGTGGTGCTTGTCGTAGCGGTAGTAGCCGTTCGGCAGCGCGCTCGCCTGCTGCGACAGGCCGATGGCCGAGTTGGTGTAGCCCGCCTCGTCGTCGCCCATCGGGATGCCGACCAGCGCGGCCCGGCCCGGCACGCGAAAGCGCGCGAGCAGGTCGTTCCAGTAGGCCTTGTCGAGCTGCGCCGGCAGGACCGGGATCACCGTCTCGGGGCCGACGACGAGCTCGCCGCGCGCGGCCTCGAGCTGGGCGGCGGTTCCGGCGAGCGCCTCGGGAATCAGGCCCTGCTCGAACTTCTCCTGCTGCGGCACGTTGTTCTGGAGCAGCGAGACGGTGAGCGAGCCGCTCGAGGTCGTGAACTCGATGCGCCCGAGCAGCGCGCTTGCGACGAGCGCGACGGCCAGCGCGGCACCGGGCGCGAGCCAGGACCGTGCCCGGCGCAGGTCCGAAAAGCCGAACGCCGCCGCGAGGCCGGCCGCGACCGCGCCGATGCCGTAGACGCCGATCCACGGCGCGAGGCCGGCGAGCGGACCGTCGACGTGCGCGTAGCCGCTCGCGATCCACGGAAAGCCGGTGAAGATCACGCCGCGCGCAAGCTCGGCGAGCAGCCACGCTGCGGCGAAGAGAAGCGTGCCGCGGATGCGCGAGCCGCCATGGCCTCTTGCGACGAGCGCCATCGCCGCGGCGAGGTAGAGCGAAAGGAAGGCGGCGAGGGCGAACACGGCGAGCGCGGCGAGCCAGGCCGGAAGCCCGCCGTAGCGATGCAGGCTGATGAAAAGCCACCACGTGCCGGCGCAGAGCCAGGCCGTGCCGTAGGCGAATCCCAGCAGGGCGGCGAGGCGGGGCGAGGCTCGACCGACGAGACCGGCGAGCACGGCGACGGCGACAAGCTGCAGCGGCCAGAGGTTGCCCTCGACGTAGGCCAGCGTCTGCGCCGCGCCGAGCGCGGCGACGAGGACGATCGCGGCGACCGTCCGGCCGCGCCTCATTCGGCCCTCAAGCGCCGTCGGAGCCGAGCGCTTCCTCGGCCGCGCGCGTCACCTTGAACCAGCGCACCGAGCCGCCGCGGGCGAGCATCACCGAGAACACCAGTCCGCCGATCGTCACCGACTCGCCGCGACGCGGCACCCGACCAAGCTCCTGGGCGACGAGGCCGCCGATGGTCTCGAACTCGTCGGTCGGCAGGACGACGTCGAAGGCTTCGTTGACCGCATCGAGCGTCGCGTCGCCGGCGACGCGCTGGCTGCCGTCGGCGAGCGTGTAGATGCTCGACTCGCCGTCCTTCTCGTCGAACTCGTCCTCGATCTCGCCGACGATCTCCTCGAGCACGTCCTCGATCGTGAGGAGGCCGGCGGTATGGCCGAACTCGTCGATGACCATGGCGATGTGGTTGCGGTTGGTGCGAAAGTCGCGCAGCAGGTCGTTCAGGCCCTTCGACTCGGGCACGAAGAAGGCCGGGCGCAAAAGCGTCCGCAGGCTGAGGTG
>JBDTJD010000272.1:0-4021 GCA_039935975.1 Caldimonas sp. | reverse complement strand
TGCGCACCTACGGCTCGAGCCTGCTCTTCGCCGCGGTCACCACCTTGCTTTGCCTGGCCATCGGATATCCGTTCGCGTACTTCATGGCGCGCGCCCGGCGCTCGCTGCAGCCGGCGCTGCTGATGCTCGTGATGCTGCCCTTCTGGACCTCGTTCCTGCTCCGCGTCTATGCCTGGAAGGCGCTGCTCACCGAGCACGGGCTGATGGCCGACGCGATCGAGCGCATCGGCCTCGACCGAGCGATGGCGGCGCTCGGCCTGATCCCCGGCCCCGGCCAGCTCATGAACACGCCCTTCTCGCTCGTCCTGGGCATGACCTATACCTACCTGCCGTTCATGATCCTGCCGCTCTATTCGAACCTTGCGAAGATGGATCTGCGGCTGCTCGAGGCCGCCGCCGATCTGGGTGCGTCGGCATGGACCGCGTTCTGGCGCGTCACCGTGCCGTTGTCGCGCGCCGGGATCATCGCCGGCTCGATGCTCGTCTTCATCCCGTGCGTCGGCGAGTACGTTGTCCCGGAACTGCTCGGCGGCCCGCAGACGCAGATGATCGGTCGCACGCTCTGGGACGAGTTCTTCAGCAACAACGACTGGCCCATGGCCTGCGCCGTCGCGGTGACGATGGTCCTGCTCGTCATCGTGCCGCTGGCGATCTTCAGCCGATACCAGGCCGAGTCGTCGGCGCGCCCGGCCTGAAGCGATGCGGACGTCGGCTGTCAACCGCTGGTTCGCGCGCACCTGGCTGTTGCTCGGCTACGCATTTCTCTACGTGCCGATCGTCGCCCTCGTCGTCTATTCGTTCAACGACTCGCCGGTCGCGAACGTCTGGCGCGGATTCACGCTGCGCTGGTACACCGCCCTCGCCTCCGACAGCGAGCTGCTCGCCGGCCTGGCCCTGTCGCTGAAGGTCGCGCTGACGACGGCCTGCGCTTCGGTCGTCCTCGGCACGCTCGCCGCCTTCGCGCTGGTGCGCTACCCGCGCTTCTTCGGCCGCACGCTCTTCACCGGAATGGTCGCGGCGCCGCTGGTGATGCCCGAGGTGATCATCGGCCTGTCGCTGCTGCTGATGCTGGTCTCGCTGCAGCGCGTCACCGAAGCGGCCTTCGGCACCGGTTTTCCCGAACGCGGCATGGCGACGATCTGGCTCGGCCACCTGCTTCTCGGCCTGGCTTACGCGACGGTCGTGATCCGCGCCCGCCTGCAGACTCTCAATCCGCAGCTCGAGGAGGCCGCCCTCGACCTCGGTGCCCGACCCTGGCAGGTGTTCTGGCTGGTCACGCTGCCGATGATCGGCCAGTCCCTCCTGTCGGCGTTCCTGCTCACCTTCACGCTCTCACTCGACGACGTCGTGCTCTCGGCCTTCCTTTCCGGCCCGGGTTCGACGACGATGCCGCTCGTGATCTTCTCGCGCGCCCGCCTGGGCCTGAACCCGAGCGTCAACGCGGTGGCGACGATCATCATCGCGGTCGTCGCGATCGGCGTCGTCGTCGCGAGCTTCGTCATCGCAGCCAGCGAGCGACGTCGCGCCCTCGGCGCCGCGGCAGCGCATCGGCCGGCGGCGGCGTCATGAGCGGCGACTCGACGCGCACGGGGCTCGCCTACCTCGCCCTCGCCGCCGCGATGGCGATCGTCGGCGCCTACGTCGGCTTCTCGAAGGCGCTCGTCCTCGTGTTCCCGATCTTCCTTCTCGCCGGCATGCGCTTCGCGATCGCTGCGGTGGCGATGGCGCCCTGGCTGCGCCGCCCGCCGGGCGAGGTGGTGCTCGACGCGCGCTCGCATCGTCTCCTTTTCCTCGAATCCTTCTTCGGCAACTTCCTGTTCTCGATCTGCATGCTCTTCGGCATTCGCCAAAGCTCGGCGCTCGCGGCCGGCGTGATCATGGCGGCGCTGCCGGCGGTGGTTGCCCTGCTCTCGTGGTCGCTGCTGAAGGAGCGCATCGGCCTGCGCGTTGGCGCCGGCATCGCCTGCGCGATCGCCGGCATCGCCCTCGTCGCCTTCGCGCGCGACGCCGACGGCGAACTCGCCAGCGGCTCGCTCGCCGGCGTGATGCTCCTGCTCGGCGCGGTGACGTGCGAGGCCATCTACGTCGTGATCGGCAAGAAGCTCTCGGCGACGGTCGGGCCCAAGCGCATCAGCGCGCTCATCAACCTCTGGGGCCTGGGGCTGGTCGCGCCGTTCGCGCTCTGGCAGGCGCTCGACTTCTCGCCGTCGTTCATCCCGACCTCGTCATGGGTGCTCCTCGCCGTCTACTCGCTCGCCGCGAGCGTCGTCACGGTGTGGCTCTGGATGACGGGCCTGAAGCACGTGCCGGCCTCCCAGGCCGGCATCTTCACGGTATTCCTGCCGGTGAGTGCGGCCGCGGTCGGCGCGCTCTTCTACGGCGAGGAGTTCACGACGTCGCAAGCGGCAGCGTTCGCCCTGGCGCTGGGGGGCGTGGTGCTGGCGACGTGGCCGTCGCGTGCGCGTCGCTGACGGCGACGCCGACGCCGACGCCGCGCAGCGCCTCGCGCGCCAGCCTCGACACCCCGCGCGGCGCCTCGCCCTTCAGGCGATGGTCCGACCAGACCTGGCGCCAGCGTCGCGCGCCGGGCTCGCCGTTGCGCAGGCCGAGGATGTGGCGCGAGACGTGCGACCAGGGCTCGCCGGTCCGCGTGCCCAGCCCGTCCATGTAGTCGACCATCGCGTCCTCGACCGCGTCGCGCTCGAGGTCTCGCGGCGCATCGCCAAAGAAGCGGCGATCCCAGTGGGCGAGGTCCCAGGGGTGGTGATAGGCGGCGCGGCCGACCATCACGCCGTCGAGCGAGCGCAGCTGCGCATCGATCGCCTCGCTCTCGCCGACCCCGCCGTTGACGACGAAGACGAGATCGGGGAAGTCGCGCTTGAGGTCGCGCACGACGTCGTGGCGCAGCGGCGGGAGCTCGCGGTTCTCCTTCGGACTCACACCGCGCAGCCAGGCGTTCCTCGCATGGACGATGAAGACCTCGCTGCCGGCCTCGCTGACGATGCCCACGAAATCGCGCACGAAGCCGTACTCCTCGGATCGGTCGAGGCCGATGCGGTGCTTCACCGTCACCGGAATCGCGACGGCGTCGCGCATCGCGGCGACGCACGTGGCGACGAGCCGCGGCTCGGCCATCAGACAGGCGCCGAACGCGCCGCGCTGGACCCGCTCGCTCGGACAGCCGCAGTTGAGATTGATCTCGGCGTAGCCCCAGCGCTCGCCGAGCCGCGCGCAGGTGGCGAGATCGCCGGGCTCGCTGCCGCCGAGCTGGAGCGCGACCGGCTGCTCGACCGGATCGAAATCGAGATGGCGAGCGACGTCGCCGTGCAGCAGCGCGCCGGTCGTCACCATCTCGGTGTAAAGGCGCGCACGCTTCGTCAAGAGGCGATGGAAGTGGCGGCAATGCCGGTCGGTCCAGTCCATCATCGGCGCGACGCACAGCCGCCAGGGGTTGAACGCTTGGGTCACCCCGCGATTTTGCCCGCCGACCCCGCAGATCGAGAATTTGCGACCGGAGGCTTCTTCAGGCTGCCGCGCTGGCCGCGCCCGATCGGCCGATCGCAGACAGCTGCTGGCGAGCTCGCTGAGTCGCGCGGTCAATCAGGAACGCGTTCTCGAAGGCGCGCATCCGGCCGCCTTCGCACAGGCGAGCAAGCGTTCGGGCGGTCATCGAGATCGTCTCGCGGCCCTTCACGCCATGTGCGAACAGGAAGAGCGTGCGGCCCGGACTCATGTAGGTGAGGCGAACCTTTTCCCATTGGTCCTTGAGATTGAGCTGGTAGGAAAAGCCGAGCTGCAGATGTTCGCGCAGCTGTGGGCCCGGCGCGAACTCCGGTGACTCGACGGGCTCTTCCGGATCGAGGTCGGGGGCGCCGGATGCCGAAGGCGCAGCGCCGGACGGGTCGGCCGACAGCACGGGAAAGTCGATCGCGCCGCCCACCCCCCCCTCTGGCGGGACGTCGACCAGATTCGCGCCCGGAGACGCCTCGATGGCCGTTGCCACGCCGCGCGCCTGCTCGTC
>JBDTJD010000271.1:0-2926 GCA_039935975.1 Caldimonas sp. | reverse complement strand
CCGATCACCGACACCGAGCGGGCGTTTGGCGCCCAGACCCGGAACCGGGCCGCGCCTTCGACGAGGTGGCAGCCCATCTGCTCGTACATGCGCGAGTGGGTGCCCTCGCGAAAAAGATAGATATCGTGATCGATAGGCATTCGCGGTTCACCGTAGCACAGTCGCCCGGCACGAACAACCCTTCGCAATGCGCGGCGATCTTTCCGGCCGCGATGCGTGAGGGGCAAAGCTGTGGCAACGCGACCTGGACCTGGAGCGTCATGCCCCGCTTCCTTCAGGCTGACACCGAGTCCTCGTCGAAAAGCGCCAGATCGAGACCCGAGCGCGCGATCACCACCTGGCAGAGCTCGTTCAGTTGCCGCAGCGCAAAGCCGACGTCACTGCGCGCCAGGGTCCGGCGCAGGTTCTCGAGCGCGGCCAGCCCCGAGGCGTCGATCGAGAAGACGTCGCGCATGTCGAGAACGATCGCCGTCGCTCCCGGCGGCAGGTCCTCGGCCAGCGCCTCGACCTTGGCGACGGCGCCGAAGAAGAGCGGCCCGTGCAGGCGAAAGACAAGAACCCCCGCAGGCACCGGCAGGGAACGGTCGGGCTCGACCCGAAAGAGCGTTCCCATGCGGTAGACGAAAACGATGCACGCGAGCGCCATCCCGACTTCCATGGCGACGGTGAGGTCGACCATCACGGTGAGCAGGAACGTGCCGATCAGCTTGACACGGTGCTCGACCGAGAACGCCCGCAAGCGTGCGAACTGGTGCCACTCGCCCATGTTCCAGGCGACGTAGAGCAGCACGCCCGAGAGCACGGCAAGCGGCACGCTGGCCGCGAGCGGCGCCGCGACAAGGACGATCAGGAGCAGCGTGATCGAGTGGACGATGCCCGAGACCGGGCTCACCGCGCCGGCGCGCAGGTTGGTGACGGTGCGAGCGATCGTGCCGGTCGCGGGGATGCCGCCGAAGAACGGCGCGACGATGTTGGCGATGCCCTGGGCCATGAGCTCCTGGTTCGGATCGTGGCGCCGCTGCGTCGTCATTCCGTCGGCGACCCGCGCGCACAGCAGCGACTCGACGGCACCGAGCAGGGCGATCGTCACCGTCGGCACGAACAGGCGCTGGACGCTGCCCCAGTCGAAGTCGGGCCAGACGAGTGCCGGCAGCGCCCGCGGGATGCCGCCGAAGCGCGTGCCGATGGTCTCGACCGGCAGACGCAGCCAGACGGCCAGCGCCGAGAGCGTGACCAGGGCGACGATGGGGCCGGGAACACGGGTCGCGGCGCGCAGGACGCGTCGAACAAGTGCCGCTGCGCGATGCGGCACGCCGGGTCCGACCGCCCCGGCGTCGGTCGGGATCGCCGCGAGTGCCGCCACGCGCGCCCACAGCAAGAGGCCGAGGAAACACGCCAGGCCGAGCGAGAGCGCCTGCGGATCGAACTCGTGCGCGTGCGCGAGGATGGCGTGGCCCTGCGCAAAGAAGTCGGCCGGGATCTTCTCGATCCGCAGCCCGAGCAGGTCCTTCACCTGGGAGAGCGCGATCAACACCGCGATGCCGTTGGTGAAACCGATCACGATCGACACCGGGATGTAGCGCACGAGCGCGCCGAGTCTGAGCCAGCCGAGCGCGAGCAGCAGGACTCCGGCAAGCACCGTGGCGATCAGCAGGTTGGCGACGCCGTAGCGCTGGACGATGCCGTACACGATGACGATGAACGCGCCGGCCGGCCCGCCGATCTGCACGCTCGAGCCGCCGAGCGTCGATATCAGGAAGCCGGCGATGATCGCCGTGAAGATCCCCTGCTCGGGCTTGACGCCGCTCGCGATCGCGAACGCCATCGCCAGCGGCAGGGCGACGATTCCGACGGTGATGCCGGCGCCGAGGTCTGCGGCGAACCGACGGCGGTCGTAGCCGGCGAGCGCGTCGACGAGTCGTGGTCGAAACGGATGCAGGCGCGAGCGCAGGGCCACGAAGGCGTTGAAGGCGCGCTGCCAGCGATCGGCAACCGGGACGACAGGGTCAATCCCGGGCGGCGCGTCCATCAGGTGCGCCGGGCGGTGCGCGGCGTGTGCAGCAGCGAGCGGCCGGTGAGGCGCTCGAGGATCGCGAGCGGCGAGCTCGCCGGGTCGGCCAGGTCGCCGGGGTCGATCTGGAAGGTCTGCTCGAGCATGTGCTGGCCGCCCATCGCGGCGTGCAGGACCTGGTCGCTGAAGCAGACCCACGTCGTGCCGGGCGCGAAGTCGACGCGCACCTGCGGGCTCGTCGACTGGAACGCCGGATCCGCCTTGGCACGGTCGTGCAGCTGCAGCATCAGATGATCGTAATCCGTCCGCCTGCGCTTGGTGATGCCTGTCGCCTGCATCATCCACGCCGAGCCCGGCAGGGCCGGCTTGATCGCATCGAGGTAGCGCCGAGCATGCGCCTCGAAGGGCTCGCCGACCCGCCATCGCCGCGGCTGGCCGCCCGGGTTGACGTTCGTGAACACGCGCAACAGCCGCGTGCCCTGCATCGGGTTCGACGGGAATGCGTCGACGTGCAGCCGCGTGTCGTCCTGGCGCCAGCTGCGGATCCGGCCGGCGACGTCGGTGGGACGGAACGAGGTGTTGCCACGCCGCAGGTGGCCCCGATAGTGCGGGAAGAGGCGCAGCACGAAGGCCTCGCTCATCTCGGCATAGCGGACGATGAGGGCATGCAGCGCCGCCAGGTCGGCGGGCCCTCCCGCGGCGCCGCGCAGCTCGCCCGAAGGCCAGCGCACCGAGACGTTCTTCGCCTTGGCATCGGCCCACTTTGGATCGAGGAAGCGGAGCTCGACCTCGTCGAGCCGGAAAGCCAGGCGCGGGAAGGCGAGCACGTGACCGCTCTCGACCACGGCCTCGACCTGACGCGTCGGCCCGCCCTCGGCCCAGACGGCGTCGGGGTACTCGCGGACGATGTCGATG
>JBDTJD010000270.1:0-14628 GCA_039935975.1 Caldimonas sp. | reverse complement strand
GGCGAGACCGGTGGCCGAAGCCAGGAAGGCGAGGTCATCCAGCAATTCTTCGACCGCATCGAGCAGCATCGGCCCCAGCTGGTGAGCTGGAACGGCGGCGGCTTCGACCTGCCGGTACTGCAGCAGCGCGGCCTGCGCCACGGCGTCGTCGCCGGAAAGTACTGGGACATGGGCGACGACGACCGCGAGTACCGCTACAACAGCTACATCAGCCGCTATCACCTGCGTCACATCGACCTGATGGACCTCCTGGCGATGTATCAGCCACGCGGCAACGCACCGCTCGACGCGATGGCCAAGCTGTGCGGCTTTCCCGGCAAGATGGGCATGGACGGTTCCCAGGTCTACGGCGCCTATCTCGACGGCCGCACCGACGAGATCCGGCGCTATTGCGAGACCGATGCGATGAACACCTACCTGCTCTGGTGCCGCTTCGAGAAGATGCGCGCTCGCCTCGACGAGACCGGCTATGCGCGGGAGATCGCGCTGGCGCGCGACACGGTGGCCGCGCTCGATGAACCTCACTGGCGCGAGTACCTTGCCGCTTGGCCGATCGAACCGGGGTCGGGCGTTGCGCCGGCGGCCGACGAAGCGTCGTCGCCTGTGCAGGTTGCCGACGAGCCGGCTGCGACCTCGCCCCAGGTGACGGCGACGATCGTCGAGACGACCGAGATCTACATCGAGTCGTCGAGCATCCGGACGTAGTCCTCGCGCGTCGCCAGGCGCGGGCTGGTCTTGTGGGTGTGATCGGCCATCGCGCCGTCGACGATACGCTCGTACATCGAGCGATCGACGCCCAGCGCCGCGAGCCCCGACGGCAGCCCGAGGCGGCGGTTGAGATCGACGATGGCCTGGGCGACCGCTTCGGCCGCTCGCCCCGCGTGCTCGGCGTCGTGCAACCCCATCGCGTGCGCCATCCGTTCGAGGCGCCGCTCCTTCACGATCGACGGAGCGCTCGCGTTGAAGCGGACGACGGCGGGCAGGAACATCGCGTTGAGCGTGCCGTGATGCAGCTTCGGGTTCGCGCCGCCGAGGCTGTGGCTGAGGCTGTGCACGCAGCCGAGGCCCTTCTGGAAGGCCATCGCGCCTTGCATGCTGGCGCTCATCATGTTGAAGCGCGCCTCGCGGTCACTGCCGTCCTTCGTCGCGCGCTCGATGTGCGACCAGCCGCGCTCGAGGCCGTCGATCGCGATGCCGTCCGCAGGCGGATTGACCGCCGGAGCCATGAAGGTCTCCATGCAGTGCGCGATCGCGTCCATGCCGGTGGCTGCGGTGAGGAAGGGCGGCAGGCCCAGCGTGAGCTCGGGATCGCAAAGGGCGGCCTTCGGCACGAGATGCCAGCTGTGAAAGCCCAGCTTGCGGCCGTCGTCGACGATGACGATCGCGCCGCGCGCGACCTCGCTGCCGGTGCCTGCGGTCGTGGGCACGGCGATCAGCGGCGCGACCCGTTCGCCGATCTTCGCGCTGCCGCCTTCGATCGTCGCGTAGGTCGCGAGCGGTCCGGGATGCGTCGCCGCGATCGCCACGCCCTTGGCGAGGTCGATGCTGGAGCCGCCACCGATCGCGACCAGGCCGTCGCAGCCTTCGGCGACGTAGACGTCGGCCGCCGACCGGACGGCGCGCTCGGTGGGATTTGACGGTGTCGCATCGAAGATCGCGTGGGGGCGGGCGCCCATTGCCGCGAGTGCGCGATCGAGCAGGCCCGCGGCGCGGACGCCGGCGTCGGTGACCAGCAAGGGCTTCCTGATGCCGGCCCGGTCGAGCTCCTGCGCGAGCAGCGAGAGAGCACCGAAATCGAGCTGGACCTGGGTGATGTAGTTGATGAGTGCCATGCCTCAGTCTGGCACACTGCCCGCCGTCCCGCACCTCGACCCGATGCAACGTCCCGACTTCCGATTCCTCGAGCGGCTGCGCGTGCGCTGGGCCGAGATCGACGCCCAGAACATCGTCTTCAACGGCCACTACCTCACCTATTTCGACACCGCCATCGCCGGCTACTGGCGCGCGCTGGCGCTGCCTTACGCCCAGACGATGGCGTCGTTCGAGGGCGATCTCTTCGTTCGCAAGGCGACGCTCGAGTACGTCGGCTCGGCGCGCTACGACGAGGTCCTCGACATCGGCATCCGCTGCACCCGGATCGGCAACTCTTCGATCACCTTCGCCGGTGGCGTGTTCCGCCATGACGAGCTGCTCGTGAGCTGCGAGCTGATCTACGTGTTCGCGGACCCGGTGGCCAAGGTCGCCAAGCCGGTGCCTGCTCGGCTGCGAGCGATGTTCGAGAGCTTCGAGGGCGGGCAGGACATGGTCGAGGTGAAGGTCGGCGCCTGGCAAGTGCTCGAAGCCGTCGCGCGGCCGATCCGTGCCGAGGTCTTCGTCGTCGAGCAGCAGATCCCGGCCGACATGGAATGGGACGAAGGCGATGCCGACGCGGTCCACGCCGTCGCCTTCAACCGCCTTGGCCGCGCCCTCGGCACCGGCCGTCTGCTCGAGCATGTGCCGGGCGTCGCGAAGATCGGACGCATGGCCGTTGCCGGATCGTTCCGCCACGGCGGCGTCGGTCGCGCCGTGCTCGATGCCCTGCTCGACACGGCGCGCGCGCGGGGCGATCGCGAGGCCGTGCTGCACGCCCAGCTCTCCGCCGTTCCGTTCTACGAGCGTGCCGGTTTTGTCAGGCGCGGCCCGGTCTTCGACGAAGCGGGCATCGCCCACGTCGAGATGCTTCGCGTGCTCTGAGGGGCTGGTCAGGCGCGATCGGCAACGTCGAAGCGCTCGGTGTGACGATTGCCGTCGAGCCAGCGACCAAGAGCCGCCGCCGCCACCGCGATCCTGTCCTCCATCGCCCGGTCGACGCCGTCGCGGCTCGCGCCGTGCATGGCATAGGTCTCCATCCACGTCTGCGCTCCGGTTTCGTCGGTGCGGATCAGGAGGCGCGCCTGCAGCCCGGGACAGTCCGACTCGAGAGCCTGCTGCATCGCCGCGACCGCCGTGCGTGCGAGCGCCGCGCTCCCGGAAGCGACCCGGTACCAGACGAACAGCTCGCGCCCGCGGCACGCGCCACTCGGGGAGCTCACGTCGCGGGCTCGGCCTCGGTCGGCACCCGATAGCCGAGCTCGGCCTGTCGCAGGCGGGGCCCGTCGGGCGATCCGAGGCGAAGATCCTCGCCGCTCATCGATGCGAGGCGGACTTCCACCAGCGCGCTGCCGCCCCGACCGTCGGGGCGGGGCGCGGCATTGGCGACGGTGCCGGCGGCCTCGCCCGAGTCGCCGGCGACGAACACGTCCTGGCCGGCCGTCGGCGTCGTCTCGCAATCGAACAGGAAGGCGCGACGGCGCGTCGTGCCCCGGTACTGGCTGCGCGCAACGACCTCCTGGCCGGGATAGCAGCCCTTCTTGAAGTCGACACCGCCGACCAGCTCGAAGTTCACCATCTGGGGCACGAAGCGATCGACCGTCGCGGCCTCGATCGTGACGATGCCGCTCTGCACCTCGAGCCACCGCCACGCATCGACAGACAGGGTCGGCGCATCCGCAAGATCGAGCCGTTCGCCCGCGGGGAGCGCGACGAGCGCGCGCCGGGCGCCGGCGGCGTCGGGCAGCGCGACGACCGTCGCCGCGCCTCGTCGGACGGTGCGCATGGCGGGGAGGCCGTCGAGCCAGCGTTCGGCCGTGACACCGGCGAGGCCGAAGAGCTGCACGTCGCCGGTCGCGTCATTGAGCTTGCACTTGGCGCGCAGGACGAACATCGACAGACGCTTCAAGGTGGGGGCGAGGATGCTCGCCGAGCACGCGAGCAGGAACTCGTCACCCGCCGCCTTCCAGACCAGGAAAGACGCCTGCAGGCGTCCCTTGGCCGAGCAGAAGCCGGCAAGACGCGCCGCGCTCCCGTCGAGGGCGAGCACGTCGTTGGTGAGCTGACCCTGCAGGAAGGCACCCGCGTCGGGTCCGATCGCCCGGATCAAGCCGTGATCGACCAGGAGGCAGGCTCCTTCCAGCTGCGGGACGGTCAGTTCGGACACCATGGGCCATTATCATCAGCCGCCATGATTTTCGAGAGACACGGGCTTTGAGCGCTCGCGCAAGAACGGTCGCGTGGCAGGCATGAGAGCGCTGCGCCTCGTGCTCGTTCTCGTGCTCGTCGCGGCCCTGTCCACGGCACTCGCCGCGGGCTACTGGCTCACCCGCCCTCTGCCGCTTGCCGGCGATGCCGCCGAGCTCTCGATCGAACCCGGCCGCACGCCGCGCGACATCGCCGACGGCTGGGTTCGGGCCGGCGTGCGAACCTCGCCGCTTGCGCTCTACGAGTGGTTTCGCTGGTCCGGCAAGGCGCGACTCATCCGTGCCGGCAGCTACGAGATCGCTGCCGGCACGACGCCGATCCGCCTGCTCGAGAAGATGGTGCGCGGTGACGAGACGCTCGCGGCGGTGCGCCTCAACGAGGGCTGGACCTTTCGGCAGATTCGCGCCGAGCTCGCCCGCGCCGAGGCGCTCAAGCCGAGCATCGCGACGATGAGCGACGCCGACGTGATGACGGCGATCGGCGCCCCCGGCCTCTCTCCCGAAGGGCGCTTTCAGCCCGACACCTACGCCTACAGCAAGGGTTCGAGCGACATCGCCGTGCTCAAACGCGCGTATCGGGCGATGGAGAAGCACCTTGCCCTGGCCTGGAACGAGCGCGATCCGACGACACCCCTGAAGAGCCCCGAGGAAGCGCTGACGCTGGCTTCCATCGTCGAGAAGGAAACCGGCGTGGTCAGCGATCGCGGCAAGGTCGCCGGCGTGTTCGTCAACCGCCTGCGCATCGGCATGCCACTGCAGACCGATCCGACCGTCATCTTCGGCCTGGGCGCGTCCTTCGACGGCAACCTTCGCAAGCGAGATCTCGCGGCCGACACGCCCTACAACACCTACACCCACGTCGGGCTGCCGCCGACACCGATCGCCGTGCCGGGCAAGGCGGCGCTGCTCGCAGCCGTTCATCCGGAGCCGACCCGGGCGCTCTACTTCGTCGCCCGCGGCGACGGCAGCAGCGAATTCAGCGAAACACTGGCTGAGCACAATCGCGCGGTGAACCGATACCAGCGCAAGACCGCGACGCCGTGACGCGTCGCTTCATCACTTTCGAGGGCATTGACGGTGCCGGCAAGTCGACCCACATCGAGCCGCTCGCGGAGCGACTTCGTGCCCGTGGTCTCGGCGTCGTCTGCACGCGCGAGCCGGGTGGGACGCCGCTCGCCGAGCGTCTCCGCGAGCTCGTCCTGAACGAGGCCATGGACGGCGTCGCCGAGACCCTGCTGGTCTTCGCAGCGCGACGCGACCACATCGAGCGTGTCATCGTTCCAGCTCTGGGTCGCGGCGACATCGTCCTCTGCGATCGCTTCACCGACGCGACCTTCGCCTACCAGGGTTTCGGCCGCGGCCAGGATCTCGGCTCGCTGCGATCGCTCGAGTCCTGGGTCCAGGCCGGACTGCAGCCCGACCTCACGCTCTGGTTCGACGTCGATCCGGTCGTCGCCGCGCGCAGACGCGCCGAAGCGCGTCCTGCCGATCGCTTCGAGGCCGAGGACGTCGCCTTCTTCGAGCGCGTGCGAGAAGGCTATCGCGCGCGGATGGCCGAGGCGCCGACGCGGATCGTCCGCATCGATGCCGCGATGGACAAGGCGAGCGTTCGGCACCAGGTGGACGCAGCCGTTTCGGAGGCGATGCGATGACCGACATCAACGCTGCCGCCGCGATGCCGTGGCTCGACGGGCCGCTGCGCCAAACGCTTGCGGGTACGCATGCACACGCGCTCCTGATTCGCGGGCCGAGTGGCGTCGGTCAGTTCGAGCTCGCGCTGGCGCTCGCCGCGGCCTGGCTGTGCGAGAACGACAAGCTGCCGCTCGGCGAGCGCCCATGCGGTACCTGCGCAGGCTGCCGCCTGATCGCGGCGAGATCGCATCCCGACCTCGTGGTCGTCCTGCCGGACGCGCTGCGCGAATCGCTCGGCTGGAGCCCGGGTGCCGAGGGCGAGGAGGGCGGTGAGGGCTCGAGCAAGAAGAAGCCGAGCAGGGAGATTCGCGTCGAAGCGGTGCGCGCGGCCATCGAGTTCGCGACGACGACCTCGGCCCGCGGTCGGGGCAAGTTCCTCGTCGTCCATCCCGCGGAACGAATGAATCCGATCGCCGCCAACGCCTTCCTGAAGACGCTCGAGGAGCCGGCGGGCGCTGCCCGCTTCCTGCTCTGCACGGCGGCGCCGGATCGCCTGCTGCCGACGATCCTCAGTCGTTGCCAGACGGTGATGCTGTCCGTGCCGCCCCGCGATCAGGCCGAGGCCTGGCTGGCGAGCCGCGGCATCGACCAGCCCGCAGTCCTTCTCGCCGCGAGCGGTGGCCAGCCGGAGGAAGCGATCGAGCTGGCCGCGCGCGGGGTGGACGCGAAGACCTGGCTTGGCCTGCCCGCTCGGGTGCTGCGCGGCGAGGGATCGGCCTTCCAGCGCTGGCCGCTGCCGCTCGTGGTCGAGACGCTCCAGAAGCTCTGCCACGACGCGCTGTCCGTGGCCTGTGGCGCGACGCCGCGCTACTTTCCGGGCAAGAGCCTCGCGGGTCCGTCGGATCCGGTCGCGCTGCTGCGCTGGTCGCGCGAGCTCGCGCGCCTGGCCGATTCGGCGGCTCATCCCTGGAGCCTCGATCTGGCCGTCGAGAATCTGGTCGAGCAAAGCCGCGAAGCGTTGAAAACGACGCGCTCGCCGAGCCGCGTCGACAAGGCCTTGTCGCTAAACTCGCCGCGATGAGCACTGCTGCACGCGCCGCCCCCGCGGGAGCTCCGGCCCCCGCCGCCGCGAGCCGGCCGAGCGTCATCCAGCTCGTCTTTCGCGAGCGCGGAGCGCTCTACGCCGCCTACATGCCGATGTTCAGCGAGGGCGGCATCTTCGTGCCGACCACCCGCGACTACAAGCTCGGCGAAGACATCTATCTGCTGCTGTCCTTGCCCGACGACCCGCAGCGCTATCCGGTCGCGGGCAAGGTCGGCTGGATCACGCCCGCCAACGCGTCGGGCGGGCGCACGCAGGGCGTCGGCGTCCGTTTCCCGAGCGACGAGAAGAGCCGGGCGCTTCGGCAAAGGATCGAGGAAGCCCTCGGCACCTCGATCTCCTCGGTCAAGCCGACGCAGACCATCTGATCGCACCGGGTCGGGCGTCAGGCGCTCCGCTCGCGCGACGTCACGCCGGCTCCTCGCGCCTCGAAAGCCTGTCGTGTTCGTCGACTCCCACTGTCACCTCAGCATGCCGGAGCTTGCGGCCCGACTGCCGGAAATCCGCGCGGCGATGGCTGCCGCCGATGTCGACCGGGCGCTTTGCATCTGCACGACGCTCGACGAGTTCGAGCGGGTCCACGCGATGGCCCTGACGCACGACAATTTCTGGTGCAGCGCAGGCGTCCATCCGGACGAAGAGGACAGCCGCGAGCCGAGCGTCGACATCCTGATGAAGCTGGCCGCCCAGCCCAAGGTGGTCGCCATCGGTGAAACCGGGCTCGACTACTACCGGCTCGCCGGCCGGACCCTGGCCGAGATGGAGTGGCAGCGGGAGCGCTTTCGCATCCACATCCGGGCCGCTCGTGCTGTGTCCAGACCGCTCGTGATCCACACGAGAGAAGCCTCGGCCGACACGCTGCGCTTGTTGTGCGAGGAGGGCGGTGCAGCGGTCGGCGGCGTCTTTCATTGCTTCACCGAGACCGCCGAGGTGGCCCGGGCCGCCCTCGACCTGGGCTTTCACATCTCGTTCTCGGGAATCCTGACGTTCAAGAATGCCGCCGACCTGCGCGCGGTCGCCGCCTTCGTGCCGCTCGACCGCTGCCTCATCGAAACGGACAGCCCGTACCTCGCTCCGATGCCTCATCGCGGCAAGGTGAACGAGCCGGCGTACGTGGTCCGGGTGGCGGAAAAACTCGCCGAGATCAAGGGGATGACGGTGGCCGCGATCGGCCAGGCGACATCCGAAAACTTTGAACGGCTGTTCATCCGCTAGATGTTCCACGAAGTTGAAGTAGAACTTGAGAAAGACGACTTAGCGCCATTTCTCGAGGATTTGGATAGCCTGAAGCTTCGTGTCATGTTCACGACTTAAGTCGCTGTCACGCAACCATTTCAATAATCCTAGGAAGCTGCCGGACGAAGTTTGTCAGGGAAACGCTGACGCATCTTTTCTCCTGGCGCCGGCTTCCGCATCGCTTGCCCGTTCCCTAAAGTGGCCGCATCCCCTGGCTCACGAGAGAACCGAGCAATGCAAACCACCGAAGAAGCCGTCAATCCCTTCGCCCTGATGACGTCGCCCGAGGCCGTGTTCGCGGCCCTGGAACGGTCGGATCGCCTGGCCCGCCTCAAGAGCACGATCTGTCGGCCTCTCGACAAGCCGAGACCGGAAAAGCCGCTGGTCGAGTTGCGCGCGTTCGACGACGCCATCGAGACCGCGGATCCGTTCGAGAGCTCGTTCGGCTGATCCGGTGCGGCCGCCACGAAAGCGCGGCAATGTATATTATGTAAACTGCATTGGTTGGTTGGTACCGAGTTGCGAACTACGATTGCCGCCTCTCCGGCCAACCAAGTCGGTCTGACCTGAACCGGGTTCGCTGCAGATTCGCGGCGCGTCAAGGTCAGCACAGGCTGTCCCTATGCTGATCCTTCATTCCTTCTGGTTGTCCCTTGCAACCTACCGCGTGCGCATCGCCCTGAATCTGAAGGGAGTCGCATTCGAAGAGCAGGCCCATGACCTGGTCAAAGGCGAGCAGGATCTGCCCGAGTTCCGCAAGCTCAATCCCGCCAGGGCTGTGCCGGCCCTGGAAGGCGGCACGAGTCAGCCACTGACCCAGAGCCTGGCCATCCTCGAATGGCTGGAGGAATGCCACCCGACACCGCCTCTTCTGCCACCCGACGCCGAAGGACGCGCCCGGGTGCGGTCTTTATTCCTCCTCACTGCCGCGGATACGCATCCTCTCGTGGTTCCGCGCGTCCAGGCCCGACTGACTGAACAGTTCAGATCTGACGCGGCTGCAGGCCTTGCCTGGTCTGCACACTGGTTTCGCGAAGGGCTCGTCGCTTACGAAGCGCAACTCGCGCCCGGCGTCACGCGCTGCCACGGCGAGGCGCTGAGCATCGCCGACCTGGCGCTGGCAAGCCATCTGATCGGAGTGGCGCGTTTTGGCGTTGACCTTGCGAAATTTCCACGCACCGCCGCAGTGGGCGAAAGTCTGTTCGCGATCCCCGAGTTCGCCGCGGCACACCCGCGCTTTCAACTGGGTGCGCCTGTCACTGGACACGAATCGGCAGCAACGGGTCGGTCTGGTCATTAGCCGCTTGGGCGGCCGCACAACTACCACGGGCTGCGTGACGGCGGACGCGGGAATCAGAGTCAGGTGTCACGTTGCGCAGCGCACGCCGCCCGGCCGCCTCGGCGCAAAAACCCTGCTGACAAGGCCCCGAAGGAGGCCTACGATTCAGCGTCTCGTTCTTGCGTCCATGCAGTGCTCCGCCGCGAAAGTCGACGGTCAGGAAAGGGTGATTTGCGATCCACCGCCATCGGCGATCCGGACTACTTCCACAAAGTCGTCGATTGTCAGTGGGCATGCCCCGCCCACACCCCGGTTCCCGAATACATCCGCCTGATCGCGGCGGGCCGCTACGAGGACGCTTACCTCGTCAACTGGGAATCCAACGTCTTTCCCGGGATCCTCGGCCGCACCTGTGACCGGCCGTGCGAGCCCGCCTGCCGACGCGGACGCGTCGAGGAGGCACAGGCGGACAAGCCTGAGCCGGTCGCGATCTGTCGCCTCAAACGCGTCGCCGCCGACTACAAGAGCGACATCACCGGCAGCCTGCCGAGGCCCGCCACGCACCGACAGGGCAAGCGCGTGGTCTGCATCGGCGCCGGCCCGGCCTCCCTTACGGTCGCCCGCGATCTCGCGCCGCTCGGCTACGACGTCATCGTCTGCGACAGCGACGACAAGGCGGGCGGCATGATCCGCTCGCAGATCCCGCGCTTTCGCCTGCCCGAGGAAGTGATCGACGAGGAGACCGGCTACGTGCTGCGCCTGGGTGTCGAGTTCCGCGGCGGCGTTCGCGTCGAGTCCATGAGCGCCCTGCTCGCCGAGCCCTGGGACGCCGTCTTCGTCGGCTCGGGTGCGCCGCGCGGGCGCGACCTCTCGATCCCCGGCCGCGCCGAGGCGGCGGCACGCATCCACATCGGCATCGACTGGCTGTCGTCGGTGTCTTTCGGCCACGTCACGACGATCGGCAAGCGCGTCATCGTCCTCGGCGGCGGCAACACCGCGATGGACTGCTGCCGAAGCTCGAAGCGGCTCGGCGGCAGCGACGTCAAGGTCGTCGTCCGCTCGCCGTTCGAGGAGATGAAGGCGTCGCCCTGGGAGAAGGAAGACGCGATCCACGAAGGCATCCCGATCCTCGACTGCCTCGTGCCGAAGGCCTTCCTGCACGACAACGGCAGGCTCACCGGCATGAGCTTCGACAAGGTGCGCGCGGTGCGCGATGACAAGGGCCGGCGCCAGCTCGTCTCCACCGGCGAGCCCGAGCAGGTCATCGAGTGCGACGACGTGCTGGTCGCCGTCGGCCAGGAGAACGCCTTCCCCTGGATCGAACGTGACGCCGGCATCGACTTCGACGAATGGGGCATGCCCGTCCTCGACGCGGTCACCTTGCAGTCGAGCCTGCCGCGCGTCTTTTTCGGTGGCGACGCCGCGCTCGGACCGAAGAACATCATCTGGGCCGTCGCCCAGGGCCACGCCGCCGCGATCTCGATCGACAAGTTCCTTCACGGCGAAGACGTCACCCAGCGCCCTGCTCCCGGCGTGACACTCGTTTCGCAGAAGATGGGCATCCACGAGTGGAGCTACGACAACGACGTCACTTCCGACCTGCGCCACAAGGTGCCCTGGCGTGACATCAACAAGTCGTTGAAGAGCATCAAGGTCGAGGTCGAGCTCGGCTTCGACGCCGCGACGGCCTTCAAGGAGGCCGAGCGCTGCCTGAACTGCGACGTGCAGACGGTGTTCGCGTCGAGCCAGTGCATCGAGTGCGACGCCTGTGTCGACATCTGCCCGACCGACTGCATCACCTTCACCGCCAACGGCGACGAGGCCGACCTCCGCACGCGTCTGCGCGCCCCGGCGCGCCACTCCGACCAGGCGCTCTATGTCGCCGACGGTCTGAAGACCGGCCGCGTGATGGTCAAGGACGAGGACGTCTGCCTGCACTGTGGCCTGTGCGCCGAGCGCTGCCCGACCGGCGCGTGGGACATGCAGAAGTTCATGATCGCGCAGACGCGCGCCGGCAGCGGCTGCCGGACGAAAGCCAAGGTGGCAGCCTGAAATGACGACCCCCATGGCGAGCAACGCAACGAACAACGTCAGGGCGGGCAACGCGCCCCGGATCGAGGCGGTCAACGACTTCGTCATCAAGTTCGCGAACGTCAACGGTTCCGGTTCGGCATCGGCCAACGAGCTGTTCGCGCGCAGCCTTCTGCGGATGGGCGTGCCGGTGAGCCCGCGCAACATCTTCCCGTCGAACATCCAGGGGCTGCCCACGTGGTACGAGGTGCGAGTCAGCGAGCGCGGCTACCTCGCGCGGCGCGGCGGCGTCGACCTGATGGTCGCCATGAACCCGCAGACCTGGGACAAGGACCTCGCCGAGATCGAGGCTGGCGGCTACCTCCTTTACGACAGCTCCAAGCCGATGCCGGCCTCGCGCTTTCGCGACGACATCCACGTCCTCGGCGTGCCGCTTGCCGACCTCTGCGCGACGCGCTACACCGATCCGCGCGAGCGACAGCTGCTGAAGAACATCGTCTACGTCGGCGTGCTGGCGTCGATGCTCGGCGTCGAGCCCGAGGTCATCGCGACGCTGCTCGGAGAGCAGTACAAGGGCAAGACGAAACTGCTGCAGCCCAATCTCGACGCCTTCATGATGGGCCTGCACCACGGGCGCGAGTACTTCGACGACGCGCTCGGCCTTCGGATCGAGCGCCGCGATGCGGTGGGCAAGCGGATATTCATCGAAGGCAACGCAGCGGCGGCGCTCGGCTGCGTCTACGGCGGCGCCACCGTATGCGCCTGGTACCCGATCACGCCCAGCTCGTCGCTCGCGGAAGGCTTCCAGAAGTACTGCTCCAAGCTTCGTGTCGACAAGGAGACCGGGCAGAACAAATTCGCGATCGTCCAGGCCGAGGACGAGATCGCCTCGATCGGCATCGTCGTCGGTGCCGGCTGGAACGGCGCGCGGGCGTTCACGACGACCTCGGGCCCTGGCGTGTCGCTGATGACCGAATTCATCGGACTCGCGTACTTCGCCGAGATTCCGGTGACGATCATCAACGTGCAGCGAGGCGGCCCGTCGACGGGCATGCCGACGCGTACCCAGCAGGCCGACCTGCTCTCCTGCGCCTACGCCTCGCACGGCGACACCAAGCACGTGCTGCTCTTTCCCGAAGACCCGCGCGAGTGCTTCGAGTTCGCCGCGGCGGCTCTCGACCTCGCCGACCGCCTGCAGACGCCGATCTTCGTGATGACCGACCTCGACATCGGCATGAACCATCGCCTCTGCGACCCGCTCGAGTGGGACGACGCGCGCCGCTACGACCGCGGCAAGGTGATGACCGCCGATGAGCTCGAAGCCGGCAAGGAGTTCGGCCGCTATCTCGATGTCGACGGGGACGGCATCCCGTATCGCACCCTGCCCGGCACCCATCCGAGCAAGGGCTCGTACTTCACCCGCGGCACGACGCGCGACCCGTACGCGCGCTACTCCGAGGCCGGTCCTGACTATCTCTACAACGTCTCGCGCCTGCTCAAGAAGTTCGAGACCGCCAAGGAGCTCGTGCCGCAGCCGGTATTGCGCAAGGCGAAGCGAAAGACCCGCTTCGGCGCGATCTACTTCGGCTCGACGAGCCCGGCGATGGGCGAGGCCTTCGATTCGCTTCAGGCCGACGGCGTGAACGTCGACACCCTGCGCGTGCGCGCCTTCCCGTTCAGCGCCGCGGTCGACCGCTTCATCGCCGACCACGAGACGGTGTTCGTGATCGAGCAGAACCGCGACGCGCAGCTGCGCATGATGCTCGTCAACGAGCAGGAGCTCGATCCGGCCCGGCTCGTGCCGATCCTCCACTACGACGGCACGCCGATCACGGCCCGCTTCATCATCGAGGCGATCGCGAGCCGCGTCCGCGCCGACAACGTCGAGCCGATCGCAGGGAAGAAGAAGAGCAAGGGGCTCGTCGCATGAGCCCGGGCGCCGGGCCGCCCCAAGCCGGGCTCAACCCCCTCGGGGGGTCGGCCGCGTATGTCGCGGACGGAGGGCACCAATGACCTACCTCGCCAAGCCGAAGCTGCACCACCCTACCCTGCCGGCCAACAGGCTCGGCTTCACCCGGCGCGACTACGAGGGCAAGATCTCGACGCTCTGCGCCGGCTGCGGCCACGACTCGATTTCGGCCGCGCTCGTGCAGGCCTGCTGGGAGCTCGACATCGAGCCGCACCGCGTCGCCAAGCTCTCGGGCATCGGCTGCTCGTCGAAGACGCCCGACTACTTCCTCGGCGCCTCGCACGGCTTCAACACCGTCCACGGACGGATGCCCTCGGTGCTCACGGGCGCCAACCTGGCCAACCGCGAGTTGCTGTATCTCGGCGTCAGCGGAGACGGCGATTCCGCATCGATTGGCTTTGGCCAATTCGCCCACGCCATGCGGCGCGGAGTGAACATGACGTACATCGTCGAGAACAACGGCGTCTACGGCCTCACCAAGGGCCAGTTCTCGGCGACGGCCGACCAGGGCAGCAAGAGCAAGAAGGGCGCGGTCAATGCCGACAGTGCGATCGATCTCGTCCAGGTTGCCCTGCAGCTCGGCGCAACCTACGTCGCACGCAGCTTCTCCGGCGACAAGGAGCAGTTGGTGCCGCTGATCAAGGCCGCCTTGAGCCATCGCGGTGCGGCGCTGCTCGACGTCATCAGCCCGTGCGTGGCCTTCAACAACCACGCCGGAAGCACCAAGAGCTACGACTACGTCCGCGCCCACAACGAGGCGGTGAACCGGCTCGATTTCATGCCGCACCGCGACGCGATCACGGCGATGTACCAGCCCGGCGAGGTCATCGAGGTGACGCAGCACGACGGCAGCGTCCTGCGCCTTCGCAAGCTCGCAGAAGGTTACGACCCGGGCGATCGGCTCGCGGCCATGACCCACATCGCGGCCCACGAGGCGCGCGGCGAGATTCTCACGGGGCTGCTCTACGTGCGCGCCGGCGCAGAAGACCTGCACGGACACCTCAACACCGTCCAGACGCCGCTCAATCGTCTCGCGGAGTCCGAGCTCTGCCCCGGCTCAGCGGCACTCGCCGCGATCAACGCCGAGCTGGTCTGAGGCGCGCAGTGGCCTTGACGAGGCTCAGGCCTCGCGCGACGCCTTCTTGCGCTCGTGCTCCTTCAGGTGACGCTTCCTGATGCGGATCGACTTGGGCGTGATCTCGACCAGCTCGTCGTCGGCGATGAACTCCACCGCGTACTCCAGCGTGAGCTGGATCGGGGGCGTGATCTTGATCGCGTCTTCCTTACCCGAGACGCGGAAGTTGGTGAGCTGCTTGCCGCGCAC
>JBDTJD010000269.1:0-16402 GCA_039935975.1 Caldimonas sp. | reverse complement strand
GTGAGGTCGCAGCTGAAGATCTGTCCGTCGTCCTTCAGGCACTCGTTCGCGCCGAAGACGAGCACGTCGGCGACGCGGCCGCACTCGTAGGTCGAGTCCTTCAGGCAGAGTCCCGACTCGGACGTGATCAGCCGTGCGATCTCGCCGGCACGCGATCGCACCAGCTCCGCGGTGCGATGAAGCACCTGGGCCCGCTCGAACCGCGTGAGGCGTGGCTGGTAGGCCCGGGCGATGGCGAACGCGCGGCGGACGTCGTCGACCGTCGCCTTCGGCACGCTGCCGACGGCACGACCGGTGAAGGGATCGACGACCTCCAATCTGCGCGCGCCACCGACCCGTTCGCCGGCGATGCGCATCGACTCATGGCGAGGCTCTGAAGCGTCAGCGGTCATGGTTCAGCGCCAGGTCGAAGGCATCGAAATTGCGCCAGCGCCGCTGGGCGTCGATGCCGACGGGTGGGCGGTTGACGATCAGCGGCACGCGCTGCTCGGAGACGCCGCCATGCGAGCGCAGCGGCGCGTCGAGCGCCGAGAGGTCGTGGCGCGAGACGGCCGTGCCGATCACGGTCGAGCGGCCGGAAACGACGATCAGGTCGCCGATGCGGTCGGCCGGCAGCTCGAAGAAGGCCGCGGCCTCCTCGCGCGAACGGACCGAGTCGATGCCCGGCAGTGCCGCGATCCTTTTCGCCAGCGCTGCGCCGTCGACGCCGCCAGGCAGGTAGACGGTGGCGAACGAGCCGAGCGCGCCATGGTGGACGACGTAGGGGTCGGTGATCGGCAGGATCACGCGCGCCACCGCCGCGCCCAGCCAGTCGTCGAGCACGTCCTGCAGGTAGACGACGTCGGGCCGGGCATCCATCCGCGTCTTCGCGTTCATGCCGTGGTCGGCAGTGAGGACGATCGTGCAGCCCATCGCGTCGAGCTTGCCGAGGTAGCCGTCCATCATCCGGTAGAACGCGTCCGCGCCGTCGGTTCCGGGCGCGTGCTTGTGCTGCACGTAGTCGGTGGTCGAGAGATACATCACGTCGGGTCGGCGCTCGTGCGACATGAGCTCGACGCCGGCGGCGAACACGAACTCCGAAAGCGCGGCGCTGTAGACCGAGGGCACCGGCATGCCGACGCGCTCGACGACTTCGGCGATCCCGTTCTCTTCCATCGTCGCCTCGTCGGCCTTCTCGGCCGAGAAGCAGATGCCCTTCATGCCGTGGCCGAGGAGCTTGCGCAGCTTGTCCTTGGCGGTGATCACGGCGACCGACTGGCCGGCGTCGGACAGCGCCGCGAGGATGGTCGGCGCGCGCAGCCACTTCGGGTCGTTCATCATCACTTCGGTGCCGGTCGCGACGTCGAAGAGATAGTTGCCGCAGATGCCATGCACCGACGGCGGGGCGCCGGTGACGATCGACAGGTTGTTCGGGTTGGTGAAGCTCGGGATCACGCAGTCGGCAACGAGAACCGTGCCGGTGGCAAGCACCTCCTTCAGCCACGGCACGTGGCCGTGCGCGACGGCCTGGGCGATGTAGTCGGGCTCGCAGCCGTCGACGCAGACGATGACGGTCGGCCGGTGGGCGAGGGCGTAGCGGCGGCCGTTGACGGTGATCATCGGATGTCCTTGCGCGGTTCGTCGGCGCGATCGGCGGCAAGCGACTGTCGGTGGTTCCTGATCGTGCGCTCCTTGCTGTCCATGACATGGTCGTACATCGCGCGGCCGGCAGCCTCGCGGTCGCCCGAGGCGATCGCCTTGACGATCTGCCGGTGCTCTCCCACCGACAGGGGCATCAGCACGCCGTCGGCGAGATTGAATCGCCGAAAGAGACTGAGCTCCTTGATCAGCTTGCGGTAGATCGCCGCCAGCTTGCCGTTGCCCGCCATCTCGACGAGCCGGTCGTGGAAGTGGAGGTTGAGGAGGTGATAGCGCTGCGAGTCCTTGGCCTTGGCGGCCTGCTCCATCTGGTCGACCAGCGCGCGCGCCTCCTTCAGATCGGCGGGCAGGATCGAGCCGGCGAGGCGTCGGCCGACGATCTCGTCCATCGAGGCGCGCAGGTCGAAGATCTCGATCGCCTCCTCGAGCGGCAGGGAGCGGACGAAGACGCCGCGGTTCTTCTCGGTGCGGACCAGGCCGGCTTCGTCGAGCATGCGAAAGGCTTCGCGCAACGGGCCGCGCGAGACGCCGAGGCGGCCCGCGAGAGCGGTTTCGGTCAGCTTGCTGCCGGGCGGGAGTTCACCGGACAGGATCATCCGTTCGAGCTCGCCCTGGACGACGCTGGCCAGCGAGCTGGTCTGCAGCAGGGTGATGGTGGGATGCGGGGCGGGCGAGGCCGCGGCGACGGGCATCGGGTCAGTAGACGCGATCGAATGGCGATTGTCAACAATCTCCAAAAAACAGTTGACGGCCTTCGGTCGCACTGCCTAGACTGCGCCGGCCCGGGCACTGCGAGAAGCGGTCATCGAACTGCACAGGCTCTGCACGCGGAGCGGCGAGCTCGCCGTTCGGTTTTCGACCTCAAACCAATTCAGGGAGATGCGCATGATTCCGGGTTCCATGAAGCTGCTGCTCGCGGCGACCGTCCTCGTCGCCTCGTCGGTGGCGCTGGCGCAGAAGACGCAACTCACCGTCTACACGGCGCTCGAGACCGACCAGATCAAGGCCTACGAGAACGGGTTCAACAAGGTCAATCCGAACATCGAGCTCAAGTGGGTGCGCGACTCCACCGGGGTCATCACGGCCAAGCTGCTTGCCGAGAAGGCCAACCCGCAGGCCGACGTCGTGATGGGCGTCGCGGCCTCGAGCCTGGCCCTGCTCGACTCCAACGGCATGCTCGTCGGCTACGCCCCGATCAACCTCGACGCCATCATGTCGACCTATCGCGACAAGAAGAATCCGCCGCACTGGTTCGGCATGGACGTGTGGGGCGCGACGGTCTGCTTCAACACGGTCGAGGCCCAGAAGAAGGGCATCCCGAAGCCCGAGACCTGGAAGGACCTGACCAAGCCGATCTACAAGGGCCAGGTCGTGATGCCCAACCCGGCTTCGTCGGGCACCGGCTACTTCGACGTCGTCGCCTGGCTCACGCTCTGGGGCGACGACAACGGCAAGGGCGGCGGCTGGAAGTACATGGACGCCCTGCACGAGAACATCGCGCAATACACGCACTCGGGCTCCAAGCCTTGCAACATGGCCGCCACCGGCGAATACGTGGTCGGAATCTCGTTCGAGTACCGCGCCAACAGCAACAAGGCCAAGGGCGCGCCGATCGACCTCGTGTTCCCCAAGGAAGGCCTGGGCTGGGACCTGGAAGCCTTCGGGATCATGAAGACGACGACGAAGATGGACGCAGCCAGAAAGCTCGCCGACTGGGCCTCGAGCAAGGACGCGATGCAGCTCTACGGCAAGAACTTCGCGATCACGGCCCAGCCCGGCGTCGCGGCGCCGCTCGCGAACGTCCCCGCGGACTACGAGAAGCGACTCGTCAAGCTCGACTTCAAGACGGCGGCCGACAACCGCGAGCGTATCCTGGCCGAGTGGAACAGGCGCTACGACGCCAAGTCGGAGCCGAAGAAGTAGATGGCGCGTCCACGCTGCCCTCGGTTGCCGCCGACACGCCTGTCCTAGAACGATGGCGGACTATCTCCGCCTCGAGGGCATCCGCAAGTCCTTCGGCTCGTTCCAGGCGCTGAAGGAGGTCGACTTCGCGATCGCGCAAGGCGAATTCGTCTGCTTCCTCGGCCCCTCGGGCTGTGGAAAGACGACGCTCCTGCGCATCATCGCGGGGCTCGAGACGCAGACGGCCGGGCGGATCGTGCAGGGTGGGCGAGACATTTCGCTCCTGCCGCCGGCCGAGCGCGACTACGGCATCGTCTTCCAGTCGTACGCGCTCTTTCCCAATCTCTCGATCGCCGACAATGTCGCCTACGGGCTCGTCAACCGCAAGGTGGCGAAGGCGACGGCGGCGGCGCGCGTCGACGAGCTGCTGAAGCTCGTCGGCCTGCCCGGGAGCGGTGCCAAGTTCCCCGCCCAGCTGTCCGGCGGACAGCAGCAGCGCATTGCCCTGGCGCGCGCGCTCGCCACATCGCCGGGGCTGCTCCTTCTCGACGAGCCCCTGTCCGCACTCGACGCGCTGGAGCGCGTGCGCCTGCGAGAGGAGATCCGCTCGCTGCAGCGCAAGCTGAAGGTCACGACGGTGATGGTCACGCACGACCAGGAAGAGGCGCTGTCGGTCGCCGACCGGATCGTCGTCATGAACCACGGCGTGATCGAGCAGGTGGGCACGCCGCTTCAGGTGTATCGCGAGCCGGCGACTGCCTTCGTCGCCGACTTCGTGGGCAAGATCAACGTGCTGTCGGGTCGGCTCCTGCCGCGCGGCGAGCTGCGCATCGGCGCTCACTCCTTTCTTTCGGAGCACGACACCGCGGCAGAGCGCGACGTGAAGATCTACCTCCGTCCCGAGGACGTGCTGGCCCGGCCGATCACGCCGGGCGACGTCAACGTGTTCGAGGGCCTGATCGAGAAGATCGAGTTCCTGGGCTCGTACTGCCTGGTCCGGGTCCACGCCGCGGCGATTGCGCCGGAGCCGCTGACGGTCTACCTCTCCCTCAACTTCCTCGCCGAGCAGGCCCTCGAGGTCGGCAGCCGCCTGCCGCTGAAGCTCCTGCCCGAGCGGATGCGTCTCTTCTAGCGCGGCGCGACGGATGGCGATCGCCCTGCCGCTGCCGGTCGCCCGAGCGCTCCGCCTGCGCGCCCACTGGAGCGAGCGCGTCGCCCATCTCGCGCTCTTCGCGATCGTCGTCGCGCTCGTCGTCTTCCTCGCCCTGCCGCTGGCGGCGATCCTCACCAAGGCGCTGCAGGACCACGACGGCGCCTTCGTCGGCCTGGCCAACTTCGCGAGCTACCTCGGCTCGCCGGCGCTGCTGCAGTCTTTCGTCAACAGTGTCTCGGTCGCCTTCGTCGTCACGCTCGTCACCGTTCCGCTCGCCTTCGTCTTCGCCTATGCGCTGGCGCGAAGCTGCATTCCTGCCAAGGGCTGGTTTCGGACCGTCGCGCTGATCCCGCTGCTCGCACCATCGCTCCTGTCGGCGATCTCGCTCATCTACTGGTTCGGCAACCAGGGCGTCGCCAAGAGGCTGGTCACGGCGCTCGGCTTCGAGGACATCTACGGCGCGCCCGGGGTCGTCGTCGCCGAGTGCTTCGCCGTCTTCCCGCACGCGCTCATGATCCTGCTGAGCGCGCTCGCACTCGCCGACGCGCGCCTCTACGAAGCCGCCGACGCGCTCGGCACCTCCACTCGACGCAAGTTCTGGACGATCACGCTGCCGGGTGCGAAATACGGGCTGATCTCGGCGGCGCTGGTCGCGTTCACTCTCGTCATGACCGACTTCGGCATTCCGAAAGTGATCGGCGGCAACTTCAACATGCTCGCCACCGACGTCTTCAAGCTCGTCATCGGCCAGCAGGACTTCCAGCGCGGCGCCGTCGTCGGCCTGCTGCTGCTGACGCCCGCTGTCCTCACCTTCGGCATCGACTGGCTCGTGCAGCGAAAGCAGACTGCCATGCTCGGCGCGCGCGCCGTGCCCCTCAGACCGAAGCCCTCGCGCGGCTTCGACGCGCTGATGCTCGGCTACGTCGTGCTCGTCAGCGCCTTCATGCTGGCGATGCTCGGAATGGCGATCTTCGCGTCGTTCGCGACCTACTGGCCGTACAACCTCACGCCGAGCTGGAAGCACTACGTGATGGGATTCACCGACGCCGAAGTGGGCGACGCGCTGCTCAACAGCTTCAAGCTGGCCGCCGGCACGTCGCTGTTCGGCACGATCGTCGTCTTCGTCGGCGCCTACCTGCTCGAGAAGACGCGCGGTTTCGACGCGGCGCGCCCGCTGGTGCGCCTGCTCGCGATGATGCCGATGGCGGTGCCCGGACTGGTGCTCGGCCTGGGCTACATCTTCTTCTTCAACGCGCCCGACAACCCGCTGCACGTCCTCTACCAGACGTTGCCGCTCCTGATCGTCTGCACCATCGTCCACTTCTACACGACCGGCCATCTCACCGCGGTGACGGCACTGAAGGCGCTCGACGGCGAGTTCGAATCCGTGAGCGCATCGCTCAAGGTGCCGTTCTTCAAGACCTTCTGGCGCGTGACGCTGCCGATCTGCACGCCGACCCTGATCGACATCGCGCGCTACTTCTTCATCAACGCGATGACGACCATCTCCGCGGTCGTCTTTCTCTATTCGCCCGACACCAAGGTCGCATCGATCGCGATCCTCAACCTCGACGAGGCGGGGGAGGCCGGCGCGTCAGCCGCCTGCGCCGTGCTCATCACCGCTGCATCGACCGTCGTGACGCTGCTCTTCATGGCGCTCGGTGCCTGGGTCGACCGGCGCACCCAGGCCTGGCGGCGCACACCAGAACGCTGACGAAGCATCGAGCGAAGACACCTGCATGGAGACGACCCAGATGGAACGCGACGCGATCCTCCTCACCCCCGGCCCCCTGACCACGAGCGAGCGTACCCGGCGCGCCATGCTGCGCGACTGGGGTTCGTGGGACGCTTCGTTCATTGCCGTCACCGCCGAGATCCGAAAGCACCTGCTCGCGATCATCCACGGCGAGGGATCGCACGTCGTCGTGCCGCTCCAGGGCAGCGGCACCTTCTCGATCGAAGCCGCCGTGGCGACCGTCGTGCCGAAGGACGGCCATGTCCTCGTGCTCGACAACGGTGCCTACTGCAAGCGCCTCGGCCGGCTCGCCACGCTCATGGGACGCAGGACGACGATTCTCGGCCGCGCCGAGGATGCCCCCGTGTCGCCGGTCGAGCTCGAAGCCGCTTTGGGCAAGGATCCGAGCATCACCCACGTGGGGTTCATCCACTGCGAGACCGGCACCGGCGTGCTCAATCCGCTGCAGGACGTGGCTGACGTCTGCGCACGCCACGGCAAGGGCCTGATCGTCGACGCGATGAGCTCGTTCGCGGCGCTGCCGATCGACGCACGCAAGGTTCGCTTCGATGCACTCGTCGCCGCCAGTGGCAAATGCCTGGAAGGCGTGCCGGGAATGGGCTTCGTCTTCGTGCGCAACGAGGCAATGGCCACCGCTGCGGGCAACTCGCATTCGCTCGCCATGGACCTGTACGACCAGCAGGTCTACATGGAGAAGACCGGCCAGTGGCGCTTCACACCGCCGACCCACGTCGTCGCCGCGCTTGCCGAGGCGATCCGGCAGTTCGTCGAGGAGGGCGGCCAGCCGGCGCGGCTGGCCCGCTACACGGCCAACTGCGAAGCCCTCGTGTCGGGCATGGCCCGGCTCGGCTTCGATCCCTTCCTCGACCCGGCGATCCAGGCGCCGATCATCCTCACCTTCCATGCACCGGCCGATCCGCGCTACGAGTTCAAGGCGTTCTACGAGGCGGTCAAGGCGCGCGGCTTCATCCTCTATCCGGGCAAGCTCACGCAACTCGAGACGTTCCGGGTCGGCTGCATCGGCGCGATCGGGCCGGACGAGATGCGCCAGGCCGTCGCCGCGGTGGCCGGCGCGATGAAGGTGCTCGGCCTGACGAGCGGGGCCTCGAACCGGCGCTGACGAGCGATCGGATCACGGTCTGCGAAGTTGAGCCGAGAATCGCGCCATGACGACGCCCACGCCGGAACATCCCGCCCTCACTGCCGTTCGCAAGAGCGGCAGCCACAAGGTCAAGGTCGCCGTCAGCGACATCGACGGCGTTTTGCGCGGCAAGTACCTGCACATCGACAAGTTCCTCGGTGCTGCCGAGCCGGCTCCCGCCGGCGGCTTCGGCTTCTGCGATGTCGTCTTCGGCTGGGACGTCGCCGACCAGACCTACGACAACGCCTCGCTCACCGGCTGGCAGCACGGCTTTCCCGACGCGCTCGCCCGCCTCGACCTGTCGACGCAGCGCACCGTGCCGTGGGACGGCAACGTGCCGTTCTTCCTCGGCGAGTTCGTCAATCCCGACCACACGCCGTCGCTCATCTGCCCGCGCCAGACGCTCAAGCGCGTGCTCGCCCGGGCCGAGAAGATGGGCTTCGTCGCGATGTGCGGGATGGAATTCGAGTGGTTCAACTTCCTCGAGACGCCGCAGACCTGGAACGCCAAGTGCGGCGTCAACCCGGAGCCGATCACGCCCGGCATGTTCGGCTACTCGCTTTTGCGCATGAACAGGAACCGCGAGTTCATGAACGCGCTGATGGACGAGATGCTCGCGTTCGGCGTGCCGATCGAGGGGCTCCACACCGAGACCGGGCCGGGCGTCTACGAGGTCGCGATCGCCTTCGGCGAGGCGCTCGAACAGGCCGACCGATCGATCCTGTTCAAGACCGGCGCCAAGGAGATCGGCGCCCGCTACGGGATCATGCCGAGCTTCATGGCCAAGTGGAATTCGAAGTACCCGGGCTGCAGCGGCCACATCCATCAGAGCCTGAAGGACGGCAAGGACGGCAAGGCGAATCTCTTCCACGACGACAAGTCGCCGAGGAAGATGAGCAAGCTGTTCGAGAGCTACGTCGCCGGCCAGGTCGCCTGCCTGATGGAGTTCGCGCCGATGTTCTGGCCGACCATCAACAGCTACAAGCGGCTCGTCGACGGCTTCTGGGCGCCCGTGAAGCCGACCTGGGGCATCGACAACCGGACGGCGAGCTTTCGCGTGCTGGCCGGCAGCCCGAAGGCGACCCGGCTGGAGACGCGCTGCCCGGGAGCCGACGTCAATCCCTACCTGGCGATGGCGGCGGTGATCGCGGCCGGCCTCGATGGCGTCGAGAAGGGGCTCAAGCTCGGCGCGCCGATCACCGGCACCAACGAAGGCAGCGACGACGTGCCGCGCGCACCACGCACGCTGATCGAGACGACCCGCGTCTTCAAGCAGTCGACGATTGCCCGCAACTGGCTCGGCGACGCGTTCGTCGATCACTTCGCTGCGACCCGCGACTGGGAGTGGCGGCAGTGGCTCGACGGCGTCACCGACTGGGAATTGAAGCGGTATTTCGAGATCATCTAGCCGAACCCCTGAGTCGAGATCCTCCGCCATGACCATCACGAAATTCTCGTTTCCGACGACGATCCACTTCGGTCCCGGGGCGCGCAAGCTCGCCGGCCCGCACCTGCGCGAGCATGGGCTCGAGCGGCCTCTCATCGTCACCGACCGCGGCCTCGCCGCGCTGCCGCTGATCGCCGAGCTGCAGACCGACCTCGCCGCCGCCGGCCTCGAGGCTGCCGTGTTCGCCGGTGTCTTCGGCAACCCGAGCGCGTCACAGGCGATGGCGGCGGCCGACGCCTATCTCGCCCACGACGCCGACTGCGTCGTCGGCATCGGCGGCGGCGCGGCCCTCGACGTCGCCAAGATCGTCGGTCTGCTCGCGACCGACGAGGGCCCGGTGCTCGAGTACGCCTGGGACCATCCACACGTGCGCTCGATCGGTGCGGCGTTGCCGTACTTCATCGCCTTGCCGACGACCTCGGGCACGGGCAGCGAGGTCGGCCGCAGCTCGGTCATCAGCGAGGAGGACACCCACCTCAAGCGCATCATCTTCTCGCCGCAGATCCTGGCCCGGGCGGTGTTCGCCGATCCCGAGCTCACGGTCAGCCTGCCGGCGTCGGTGACGGCCGCCACCGGCATGGACGCGCTTACCCACAACGTCGAAAGCTACCTCTCGCCGGCCTATCACCCGCTTTGCGACGGCATCGCCCTCGAGGGCACGCGCATTGCCGCGCACGCGCTTGCACTGGCAGTGCGCGCACCCGACAACCTCGGTGCGCGTGGCGACATGATGATGAGCTCGATGATGGGCGCGATCGCCTTCCAGAAGGATCTCGGCGCCGTCCACTCGTGCGCGCACGCGCTCGGCACGGTCTGCGACCTGCACCACGGCCTGGCCAACGCGCTCATGATCGACACGGTGCTCGCCTGGAACGTGCGGGCCGCGCCCGCCAAGTTCGAGCAGCTCGCCCATGCTGTCGGAGCGAGCGGTGGCGCGGCGGGATTCATCGCCTGGCTGAAGAAGCTGAAGCAGGAGATCGGGATCGCACCGAGTCTTTCCGCCGTCGGCGTGAAGCGCGACTCGATCCCGCGCCTGGTCGAGGTCGCCACCGCGGACATCTGCCACTTCACCAATCCGCAGAAGGTCACGTCGGCGGACTTCGAGCGCCTCTTCGCGGAGGCGATGTGAAGGCCGGCCCGGACGCCGGGCGCATCAAGGTCGGCATCTCGGCCTGCTTCTTCCACGCCGACGCGAAGCGGCCGATCTTCACCGGCAAGACGCTGCAGTATGTCGAGCAGTCGATCGCCCACTGGGTGATGTCGACCGATGCGCTGGCGGTGATGATCCCGAGCCCGGTCGGCGACACGCAAAAGGGCGAGGCGGCACTCGACCACTACGCCGAATGGCTCGACGCGCTCGTCCTCGAAGGGGGCTCCGACGTCTGGCCCGGCAGCTACGGTGAGGAGCCGATGGACGAGAGATGGCACGGCGATCGCGTCCGCGACCACTACGAGACCGCACTCCTGCGCGCCTTCGCCGCGCGCGGCAAGCCGGTGCTCGGCATCTGCCGCGGACTGCAGATGATGAACGTCGCCCACGGCGGGACGCTCTACCAGGACATCGGCACGCAGCACGCGAAGGCGCTCGTGCATCGCAATGCCGAGATCTACGACCGCAACCTGCACACGCTGGAATTCGTGAACGGGACGCGGCTGGCCGAGATCTTCGAAGGGGTCGAGGCGCCGATCGTCAACAGCGTCCACCATCAGGCCGTGAAGGACCTCGCGCCGGGCTTCGTCGTCGAGGCGCGCAGCCCCGCGGACGGCCTGATCGAGGCGATTCGAAAGCCCGGCGGCTCTTACATGGCCGCCGTTCAATGGCATCCCGAATTCCACCGACGCGGCGAAGGCACGCTCGACGACCGGCCGATGCTCGACGACTTTCTCGCCGCGGCACGTGCCGCACGCACCACCCCATGACCTCCTTGAAGATCACCAATCCCGCCGACGGCTCGCCGCTTGCCGAAGTGCCTGCCGACGACGCGACGAGCGTCGCTGCCAAGGCGACCCGCGCCCGCGCTGCGCAGCCGGCCTGGAACGCCAGGCCGATCGCCGAACGCATTGCCGTCGTGACCCGCTTTCGCGCCAGCGTCGCCGCCGAGATCGAGTCGCTCGCCAGGACCCTGACGCAGGAAGTCGGCAAGCCGCTCGCGCAGTCGCGCAACGAGCTCAACGGCTTCCTCGGCCGGATCGACTTCTTCGTCGCCGAGGCGGCGAAGGCGACCGAGCCCGAGACCGTCTTCGGCGATGCCACCGTCACCGAGCGGATCGATCATGACCCGCTCGGCGTCGTCGCCAACATCTCGGCCTGGAACTACCCGTACTTCGTTGGCGGCAACGTCTTCGTGCCGGCGCTGCTCACCGGCAACGCCGTGCTCTACAAACCGTCGGAGTTCGCGACGCTGACCGGCCGGCACATCGACCGGCTGCTCCACGCCGCCGGCGTTCCGGCCGACGTGTTCGTCACGCTCGTCGGTGCCGGCGAGGTCGGCGCGGCGCTGCTCGCGCAGGCGGTCGACGGCGTCTTCTTCACCGGCTCGGTCGCGACCGGCGCGAAGATCGCGGCGCAGATGGGCCCGCGCATGATCCGCTTGCAGCTCGAGCTCGGCGGCAAGGACCCGACCTATGTCGCCGACGACGCCGATCCGAAGTCGGCGGCCGAGTCGCTCGCCGACGGCGCCATGTACAACACCGGCCAGAGCTGCTGCTCGGTCGAGCGCATCTACGTGCACGCGAAGGTGCACGACACGTTCGTCCAGCATTTCCTCGCCGCGGTCGCCGGCTTCAAGTCGGGCGACCCGCTCGCCGACGGCACCTACATCGGCCCGCTCACCCGGGCGCCGCAGCTCGCGGTGCTCGACGCCCAGGTCGCCGACGCCGTCGCCAAGGGCGCGACGCTGCGCACGGGCGGCAAGCGCGTCGAACGCGCCGGCAACTGGTACGAGCCCACCGTCCTCACGGAGGTCGATCACACCATGGCCGTGATGCGCGAGGAGAGCTTCGGGCCGATCATCGGCATCCAGAAGGTCGGCGGAGACGACGAGGCGCTCGCCCTGATGAACGACACCCGCTACGGCCTCACGGCCGGCATGTACAGCCGCGACGAGGCACGTGCCGCGAAGCTGCTGTCGAAGGTCAACGCCGGCAGCGTCTACTGGAACTGCTGCGATCGGGTGAGCCCGCGCTTGCCGTGGTCGGGCCACGGCGACTCGGGCGTGGGCGTGACGCTCTCGACCTACGGCATCCAGGCCTTCACGCGGCCCCGCGCGTGGCACCTGCGCCGGGCCTGACTTTCCGCGCCGCCGATCTCAGCTGACGGTCACCTCGCCGACCGGTATCAGGCTCATCATGCTCGACGGGGCCGACGCCGACGGTGACTCGCTGTCGGGCGCGGTCTCGCGCGGCATCGGCATCGTGTCGCTCCGGCGCGCCTCGTTTCGTACCGACACCATGACCGCCTCGGCCCGGCGCAGGGCATCGCCGATGGTCTCGTTCGCATTCATCTGCACGGAGCCGACGTTGAGGGCGATCTTGGCGATGCGGGGCGCGACCTGACGGTCGTCGAGGCGGGCGATGATCCGCGACACGACGATCGCGGAGTCGGCAAGGCGCGTTTTCGGCAGGATGGCGGCGAACTCGTCGCCGCCGATCCGGCCGGCGACGTCGCGCCGGCGCAGCGTTTCGCGAAGCGCGGTGCCGATCTGGCGCAGCGCTTCGTCGCCGTTGGCGTGGCCGAGCAACTCGTTGACGCGCTTCAGCCGATCGACATCGAAGACGATCAGCGTCGAGGCGTCGCGCGCGACCTCGACGGCGCGCTCGGCGAGCTCGTGAAAGTGGCGCCGGTTGGGCAGGCGGGTCAGCGGGTCGACGTCGACGAGGTGCTTGAGCTTGCGCTGCGAGGCGACGAGGTGGGCGATCCGGCGCTCGTGGTTCATCACCAGAGAGAGCTGCGTCATGAGCAGGGCGACGGCGCCGATCGCGATCATGCTGCCGACCGCGACGTCGGCCGGCGCGATCACGGTGCCCAGATAGGCGACGTCGACCGCGAGCCAGGCCGCCTGCACGATCGCGCTCGCGACCAGGGCGACGCGCAGCGTGCGCAGCGTCGTGGTCGAAGCGAAATCCTCGAGGCGGGAGACGGCAATCGCCGCGTAGGAGGTCAGGGCGAAGGCGCAGCCGACGAAGATCTGCGCTGTCGTCGCGAACTCGAACGGCGCGAGCCACGTGCCGACGGTGACGAGCGCAGCCACGATGAGGGCCATGCGGTCGGCCCATTCCGGCATTCGCGTGGCGCCGCGCGAGTAGAAACGTCGCACGCCCGCGAGCATGATGATCGGCCATTGCAGGACGCAGAGGGCGGCGAGCGGCGCACCCTCGCCGATCGGATCGACAACCGCCTGCAGGACGATCCCGACCGCGAGAATGACGTTGGCCGAGAGCCACCAGCGCGAACCACGCCGGCTCTGCGGCCTGAACCCCAGCGACGCCGCTGCTCCGCTCGCCACCAGCAGCAGGGCGGCGACCGCGAAGAGCACGCTCGGAGGATGGACCAGCATGCCGAAATTCTAGGCAGGCGGTCTTGGGCGCAGTCGATCGAACTGGCACGTGGACGAGCAGCGGCCCAGGAAACCGTTACGAATTGGCACGCCTCGCGCGTCGCCACGCGAGGCCTTGCCGACTCTTACACTGGTGCTTTGCCCTCCTCCTTGCGAACCCGTCCCGCTCCGCGCCTTGCGAGCGCTCCCATCGTCGACGCGTTCTGGCGGGCGGCAGCGTATTGCGTTCATCCGAAGGTCATGCTCGCCTCGTTGCTGCCGCTGGCGCTCGTCGGCGGAGCGGCCGCGCTGCTCGGCTACTTCTTCTGGGAGCCGGCCGTCGCCGCGGTGCGCGCGACGCTCGACGAGGGGCCGCTGCTGGACGCTGCGTTCGCCTGGCTTCGCTCGATCGGCGCGGGCGGCTGGGCGAGCGTCGTCGCGCCGCTGGTCATCGTCGCCCTGGCGCTGCCGGTGTTCGTGGTGGCGTCGCTGCTCGTCGCGGCGATGTTCATGACGCCGGCGATCGTGCGACTCGTCGCGAAGCGGCGCTTTCCCGCGCTTGAACGGCGCCATGGCGGGTCGTTCTGGAGCAGCCTCGCCAGGTCGGCGCTCAGCACGCTGATCGCGGCAATCGCCCTCGTCGTCTCGATCCCGCTCTGGCTCGTGCCGCCGCTGGTGCTTGTGCTCCCGCCGCTGATCTGGGGCTGGCTCACCTATCGGGTCCTGTCCTTCGACGTCCTTGTCGCGCATGCCGGCCGCGACGAGCGAATCCGGGTGCTCGCCGAAGAGCGCTGGGCCCTTCTGGTCATGGGCATCGTCTGCGGCTACCTTGGCGCGGCGCCGTCGCTGATCTGGGCGATGAGCGCGCTGACGCTGGTCTTCGCACCCTTCCTGATCCTGGTGTCGATCTGGCTCTACACGCTCGTATTCGCCTTCTCGTCGCTGTGGTTCGCGCACTACCTGCTCGCGGCACTGCAGCGCATGCGTGGGGACGGCGACGCGCTCGCCGCGCCCTCGGCGTCGCGTGTTCACGACCCTCGATCCTTGGCGCCCTCCGCCGCCGAGTCTTCTTACCCATCTGGCTCGCACGCATGAACATCGGCCTCCTCATCGTCGGCGACGAGATCCTTTCCGGAAAGCGCGCCGACAAGCACCTGCCCAAGGTCATCGAGCTGCTGGCCGCGCGCGGGCTGTCGCTGTCCTGGGCGCGCTATGTCGGCGACGACCCGCGGCGGATCACCGCCGACCTGCGGGATGCGTTCGCCAGCGGCGACCTCGTCTTTTCCTGCGGCGGCATCGGTGCGACGCCGGACGACCACACGCGCCAGTGCGCAGCGGCCGCACTGGGCCGGCCGCTCGTGCTTCATCCCGAGGCGCGCGATCTCGTCCTCGAGCGCATGCGGGAGCAGGCGCTCGAGCGAGGCGTCGCCTACGAACCCGAGCGCGACGACAACCGGCACCGGCTCAACATGGCGATGTTCCCCGAAGGCGCGGAGATCATCCCGAATTCGTTCAACAAGATCGCCGGCTTCGCCGTGAGGTCGGGCGACGGCGGCGTGTTCTTCGTGCCCGGCTTTCCGGTGATGGCGTGGCCGATGGTCGAATGGGTGCTCGACGAGCACTACCGCCACCTGCACGCCGCGGTCGCGACGAAAGAGCTCTCGGTCATCGTCTTCGGCGCGATGGAGGCTTCGCTCACCCCGCTGATGGAGGCGATCGAGCGCGACTTTGCCGGCATCAAGGTGTTCAGCCTGCCGAGCGTCGACCATCCGCAATGGGGGCGTCACATCGAGCTGGGCGTCAAAGGCGACCCGACGCTGCTGGCCGCCTCCTATGGGCGCCTCCTGCACGGCCTGAGGGATGCCGGGGCGGCCTTGGGCCCTGAATTGGTGCGCTAGCATCGGGAACGCCCAACCGAGGTGCCCGCGCTGTGCACCGCGACGGAGCCGTCCTCCTCCGCAGCGCCATTGGCATGCTTTCTGCTAAAACCCGTGCGCGATTTTGGGGCTCTGACTGCTGGAACCCGCAGAGCCCGACCCTCCAAAACCAATGCTTCCTGGGAGATTGATCGAATGACCAAGACCGTCGCCGACGTGATGAGCATGGTGAAGGACAGCGAAGTCAAGTTTGTAGACTTCCGCTTCACCGACACCCGCGGCAAGGAGCAGCATGTCACCGTGCCGATCTCCGCCTTCAGCGAAGAGAAGTTCACGGGCGGCCACGCCTTCGACGGCTCATCGATCGCCGGATGGAAAGGCATCGAGGCTTCGGACATGCAGCTCATGCCCGATCCGAACACGGCCAACATCGATCCGTTTTTCGAAGAGACGACGCTGATTTTGACCTGCGATGTGGTCGACCCTGCCGACGGGAAGCCGTATGAGCGCGACCCGCGCTCGCTGGCCAAGCGCGCCGAGGCGTACATGAAGGCATCGGGCTTGGGCGATACCGCCTACTTCGGGCCAGAGCCTGAATTCTTCGTTTTCGACAGCGTTCGCTGGAAGAACGACATGTCCGGCTGCTTCGTCAAGATCGACTCCGAAGAGGCATCGTGGAACACCGACAAGGAATACGAACACGGCAACACAGGCCATCGCCCCGCGGTCAAGGGAGGCTACTTTCCGGTGCCGCCTGTCGACAGCTTTCAGGACATGCGCTCGGAGATGTGTCTCGTGCTCGAATCGCTCGGCATTCCGGTCGAAGTGCATCACCACGAAGTCGCGAACGCCGGCCAGATGGAATTGGGCACTCGCTTCAGCACGCTGACCCAGCGTGCGGACTGGGTTCAGTTGCAGAAGTACGTGATCCACAACGTGGCTCACGCTTACGG
>JBDTJD010000268.1:0-4624 GCA_039935975.1 Caldimonas sp. | reverse complement strand
TACGCCTTCCTCGGCGCGATGCGCGCCGCCGCGCAGATGGTGAGCTACGAGATCGCGATGGGCTTCGCGCTCGTCGTCGTGCTCATGGTGTCCGCGAGCCTCAACATGACCGACATCGTCCAGAGCCAGGGACGCGGCTTCGCAGCTTCGCACGGCGTCAATTTCCTGAGCTGGAACTGGCTGCCCCTGCTGCCGATCTTCGTCGTCTACGTCATCTCCGGCATCGCCGAGACCAACCGCGCGCCGTTCGACGTCGTCGAGGGCGAGTCGGAGATCGTCGCCGGCCACATGGTCGAGTACTCGGGGATGGCGTTCGCGATGTTCTTCCTGGCCGAGTACGCCAACATCATCCTGGTCTCGGCCCTCGCTTCGGTGATGTTCCTCGGCGGCTGGTATGCGCCGGTCTCGTTCTCCCTCGTCGGCCTGCAGACGCCCGAGTGGATCGTCTCGACGTCCTGGTTCTGGAACTGGTTCTGGCTCTTCGCCAAGACCTTCGTCATCGCCACGCTGTTCCTCTGGGCACGGGCAACGTTCCCGCGCTATCGCTACGACCAGATCATGCGTCTGGGCTGGAAGATCTTCATTCCGGTCACGCTGGTCTGGCTCGTCGTCGTCGGTCTGGTGATCCAGTCGCCCTGGAACCTCTGGAAGTAAAAGCAAACGCCATGGCACAGGCCACACCGATCAAGGATTTTCTCTCGAGCTTCATGCTCGGCGAGCTGCTGAAGGGCATGCGCCTCACGGGTCGGCATTTCCTTTCGAAGAAGGTCACCGTCCAGTACCCGGAAGAGAAGACGCCGCTCAGTCCACGGTTCCGCGGTCTGCACGCGCTGCGTCGCTACGAGAATGGCGAGGAGCGCTGCATCGCGTGCAAGCTGTGCGAGGCCGTGTGCCCGGCGCTGGCGATCACGATCGAGAGCGACGTGCGCGACGACGGCTCGCGCCGCACGACGCGCTACGACATCGACCTCACGAAATGCATTTTCTGCGGCTTCTGCGAGGAAAGCTGCCCGGTCGACTCGATCGTCGAGACTCACATCTTCGAGTACCACGGCGAGAAGCGCGGCGACCTCTACTTCACGAAGGACATGCTGCTCGCCGTTGGCGACCGCTACGAAAAAGAGATCGCGGCTGCAAGGGAGGCGGACGCGAAATATCGTTGAAGCCACCGGTTGCCGCGCGGACGCGGCAGCCGGTGCGAACGCATGCCCCTCCGGATCATGAACACCCATACCGCGCTCTTCTATGTCTTCTCGGCCGTGCTGCTGGGTGCCGCATTTCGCGTCATCACGGCGAGGAGCCCGGTCTATGCTGCGCTTTACCTCGTGCTCGCGTTCTTCAGCGCGGCCTGCGTCTGGATCCTGCTGCGCGCCGAGTTCCTGGCGATCGTGCTCGTCCTCGTCTACGTCGGTGCCGTGATGGTTCTGTTCCTCTTCGTCGTCATGATGCTCGACGTCGACATCGGCTCGCTTCGCGAGGGGTTCTGGAAGCACTTTCCCGTGGCGGCGGTCGTCGGCGTGATCATCGCGCTGGAGATGGCGGCGGTCCTGCTGCCGGGCTTTCGGCTCGTCGACGCGCCGGTCGCGGGCGCGGCAGCGCTGAAGCTCGGCAACACCAAGGTGCTGGGCATCGAGGTCTACACCAAGTACCTGTATCCGCTGCAGATCGCGGCCGTGATCCTGCTTGTCGCGATCATCGCGGCGATCTCGCTCACCCTGCGTGCGCGCAGGGACTCGAAGCGCATGGATCCGTCCGAGCAGATCAAGGCGAAGAAGGCCGACCGGGTGCGGATCGTCTCGATGAAGCCCGAGGGCGTGCCGCACGACGCGGCGAGCGATGCCGCCCGGCCGGTCGGAGACCGTCGATGAAAGTCCGCGCATGAGCTTCGGTCCGGTCACCCTCGGCCACTATCTCTCGGTCGGCGCGATCCTGTTCGCGCTGTCGGTGATCGGCATCTTCCTGAACCGGAAGAACCTGATCGTCCTTCTGATGGCGATCGAGCTGATGCTGCTTGCCGTCAATCTCAACTTCGTCGCCTTCTCGTACTACCTCGGCGACATGGCCGGGCAGGTCTTCGTGTTCTTCATCCTCACCGTCGCCGCGGCCGAGTCGGCCATCGGCCTGGCGATCCTGGTCGTGCTCTTCCGCACGCGCTCGACGATCGCCGTCGACGAGCTCGATTCGCTCAAGGGCTGAGCATGACGACGACGCTCTCGCCCGCGCTCCTCGTTGCCGTGCCCCTCGCGCCGCTGGTCGGCGCCCTTGTCGCCGGCCTCTTCGGCAAGCAGGTGGGCCGCGCCGGCGCTCACTCGGTGACGATTCTCGGCGTCCTCGTCTCGTTCCTGATCTCGGCCTGGGTGCTCTACGCCGTCGCCGTCGAGGGCGCGCGCTTCAACGCGACGATCTACGAATGGATGCGCGTGGGCCCGCTGCGCATGGAGGTCGGCTTTCTGATCGACGGCCTGTCGGCGATGATGATGTGCGTCGTCACCTTCGTCTCGCTGATGGTCCACGTCTACACGATCGGCTACATGGCCGACGACCCGGGCTACCAGCGCTTCTTCAGCTACATCTCGCTCTTCACCTTCTCGATGCTCATGCTCGTCATGAGCAACAACTTCCTGCAGCTCTTCTTCGGCTGGGAAGCGGTCGGGCTGGTGTCGTACCTGCTCATCGGCTTCTGGTTCACGCGTACGTCCGCGATCTTCGCCAGCATGAAGGCCTTCATCGTCAACCGGGTCGGCGACTTCGGCTTCATCCTCGGCATCGGCCTGGTGCTGGCGTACGCCGGCACGCTCGACTACGCCGAGGCCTTCGCCCAGGGCGGCAAGCTGGCGCAGATGACGTTCCCGGCGAGCGACTGGCGCCTCATCACTGTCATCTGCATCTGCCTGTTCATCGGCGCGATGGGCAAGAGCGCGCAGGTTCCGCTGCACGTCTGGCTGCCCGACTCGATGGAGGGCCCGACGCCGATCTCGGCGCTGATCCATGCGGCGACGATGGTGACGGCGGGGATCTTCATGGTCGCGCGCATGTCGCCCCTCTTCGAGCTTTCCGACACCGCCCTCTCGCTCGTGATGACGATCGGCGCCGTCACCGCGCTCTTCATGGGCTTGCTCGGCATCATCCAGAACGACATCAAGCGCGTCATCGCCTACTCGACGCTCTCCCAGCTCGGCTACATGACCGTCGCGCTCGGCGCCTCCGCGTACTCGGTCGCGGTCTTCCACCTGATGACGCACGCCTTCTTCAAGGCCCTGCTGTTCCTGGCCGCAGGCTCGGTGATCATCGGCATGCACCACGACCAGGACATCCGCAACATGGGCGGCCTGCGCAAGTACATGCCCTGGACGTGGGTCACCTTTCTTGTGGGCTCGCTCGCCCTGATCGGCACGCCGCTCTTCGCCGGCTTCTACTCGAAGGACTCGATCATCGAGGCGGTTCATGCGAGCCACCTGCCCGGCGCCGGCTTCGCCTACTTCGCGGTCGCCGCGGGCGTCTTCGTGACGGCGTTCTATTCCTTCCGCCTCTACTTCCTCGTCTTCCACGGCGAGGAGCGCTTCCGCCACAAGCCGTTCCCGCCCGAGGCGCACGACGACCACGCGGCGCACGACGAGCCCGACGCGCACGCCCACGACGACCATGCCGCGCCGCACGAGTCGCCTGCGGTCGTGACGGTGCCGCTCATCCTCCTGGCGATCCCGTCGGTGGTGATCGGCTTCTTCACGATCGGTCCGATGCTCTTCGGCGATTTCTTCAAGGATGCGATCACGGTGCTTGTCGAGAAGCATCCGGCGATGGAGGAACTCGCCAAGGAATACCACGGCCCGCTGGCGATGGCCGGGCACGCGCTCACCGGCCCGATCTTCTGGCTGGCGCTGGCCGGCGTCGTGGTGTCGTGGTTCTTCTACCTGCGGCGTCCCGACATCCCGGCCGCGATCCAGCGTCGCTTCTCTTTCGTCTACACGATCCTCGACAACAAGTACTACTTCGACTGGTTCAACGAGAACGTCCTCGCCCGGGCGACGCGTGCCCTCGGCACCGGCCTGTGGAAGGGAGGAGATGTCGGCGTCATTGATGGCATCTTCATCGACGGCTCGGCGAGCGCCATCGGGAGCGTCGCGGTGCTCACCCGGCGTCTGCAGAGCGGTTACCTGTACTGGTACGCGCTCGTCATGATCGTCGGCGTCATCGGCCTCATGACCTGGCAGCTCTGGCCCTTTCTCGCCGGCATGAGCCACTGAAGCCATGGTGCCATCACGCTCTCCATCCAGAACATGCCCCTGCTAAGCATCGCGATCTGGCTGCCCATCGTCTCGGGCGTCCTGCTGCTCGCCTTCGGTCGCGACGACCGGGCCGCCGCCGTGCGCTGGGCCGCGCTCGGGGCCGCCCTCGTGAGCTTCGCGGTGACGATTCCGCTCGTCACCGGCTTCGACGTTTCGACTGCAGCGATGCAGTTCGCCGAGCGTCACGCGTGGATCGGCCGCTTCAACGTCTGGTACACGCTCGGCGTCGACGGTCTCTCGGTCTGGTTCGTGCTGCTCACGGCGTTCACGACGGTGATCGTCATCATCTCGGCCTGGGAGGTGATCACCGAGCGCGTCAACCAGTACATGAGCGCGTT
>JBDTJD010000267.1:0-9238 GCA_039935975.1 Caldimonas sp. | reverse complement strand
GCCGAGACCCGCGAGGGCCGCGCTGCGCGCCAGGCCGAGGCGCCGCCGACTCGCTTCAAGCTCGCGCCGGCCACGCCCTTCAACCACTCGATCACCAACCAGCGTGCGTTCGCCGCGGTGTCGCTGCCGCTGGCGGAGGTCAAGTCGCTCGGCAAGTCGGTGGGCGCGTCGATCAACGACATCGTCCTCTGGCTGTGCAGCACGGCATTGCGCTCGTATCTCAAGGAAGGGCGCGAGCTGCCGGAGAAATCGCTCGTCGCCGGCGTGCCGATCTCGCTGCGCCAGGAAGGCGACACGACGGCCAACAACCAGGTCGCCGGCACGCTCATCGACCTCGGCACCGAGATCGCCGACCCGGCCGCTCGGCTGACGGCGATCAAGCGCGGCACGGTGGCGATGAAGCGCGAGATGGGCACTTTCCGCGGCGTCATCCCGACCGACTTCCCGTCCCTCGGCTCGCCCTGGCTGATCAGCGGCCTGGCCGCGCTCTACGGGCGCTCGCGCATCGCCGACTGGCTGCGCATCACCAACCTCACGATCTCGAACGTGCCCGGCTCGCGCGTGCCGGTGTACCTGTGCGGTGCGCGCATGACCGACTACTACCCGCTCTCGATCGTGGTCCACGGCGTCGCCCTCAACATCACGGTGCAGAGCCACGTCGACCAGCTCTGCTTCGGCCTCATCGCCTGTCGTCGAGCGGTGCCCAACGTGCACGAGCTCGGCGGGCACGTGACGCGGGCGATGGCGACGCTGCGCGCCCTCGTCGCGGCGCTGCCGGCGCCGGCGGAGGCACCGAAAGAGTCCGGCCTGCCCGCAACCGCCTCGGCGACCGCGCCGCGGCCGCCCCGGCTGCGCGTCGTCGCTTCGTCGGTCGGCGCGGGGCCGGCGAACGCGAAGTCGAAGTCGACAAGGGCCAAGGCGACGAGAGCGAAGGCGGCAACGGCGACGGGGGCGGCAGCAGCGCCGAAGAAGAGACCTCGCGCCGTCGCGGCGGCGCGCCGGAGGGCGCGGGCATGAAGCTCGTCGCCGATCTCCTCGTCGCGCTGGTCGCGCTGCTCCACATGTACTTCCTGGTCCTCGAGATGTTCCTCTGGGAAAAGCCGCTCGGCCTGAAGACCTTCCGGCACACGGCCGCGGAGGCCGCCGCCTCCAAGGTGCTCGCCGCCAACCAGGGGCTCTACAACGGATTTCTTGCCGCCGGCCTCGCCTGGGGACTCTCGCTCGGTGCCGCGGGTACCGCGGTCAAGCTCTTCTTCCTCGGCTGCGTGATCGTCGCCGGGCTGTACGGCGCTGCGACGGTCGGACGCAAGATCCTGTTCGTGCAGGCCCTGCCGGCCGCGCTCGCGATGGCGCTCGTCCTCGTCGCGTACTAGCGACAGGAAGTTGGAGAAAGCCGCTAGAGCGGCTGGGCGCGGGTATTCGGTGCGAAGGCACGGGCCGGCGCCGGCAGCGCAGGGCGCACGGCGGCACTGTCGGGCGCGGTCCTCGTCGGGCGCACTTCGCCGAGGCCGAGGACGGCTGACAGCGCCCACGCGAGCCCGGCGACCGCAGCGACGGCGACGACCGCCAGGGCGAGAAAGACGACCGCGCTCATCCACGCGGGGGTCAGCGTCGTGAAGCCGACCGCCGACGCGAACGCGACGCTGGCTGCGCCGCTGCGCAGGCCCGAGCTGTAGGAGCTGTTGATGGCGAGCGAATACGAAAGGACGGCGGCGAGGACAAGCGCCAGCTCGCCGAGGTTCATTTCGCGGAGCACCGAAGCCAGGCCATCGACGAACGACATGACGGATTCCCTTTCGTAGCCGTCATTGAAGCGCTGTCCGGTGGGGGCGGCAGTCGGTGCGCTTCCGAGTCTGGTGTAGGACGCCTTCGCGAGCGTGACTTCGGCACGCTTGCCGGAGCCGGAATGTCAGCGCCGCGTGAGCTTCAGAACTCGATCCGGCCACGTCCGCAGCGCTTGGCGCGGTAGAGCGCGGCGTCGGCCGTCTCGACAAGCGTGTGGCTGTCGATGCCGGAAGCGGCGACCTGACTGGCCACGCCGATGCTGACGCCGACCCAGGCCGAGCTGCCCGACGCGCGGTGCTCGATCCGGGCGTCGGCGACGCCCTGGCGACAGCGCTCGGCGACGATCCGCGCCGCGTCGAGGTCGGCGCCGGGCAGCAGGAGCACGAACTCCTCGCCGCCGTAGCGCGCGACCAGCTCGCCGCCGCGCCGCACCGACTCGGCGACCAGGCGGGCGATCTGGCGCAGGACCTCGTCGCCGGCCGGATGGCCGTAGTGGTCGTTGTATTCCTTGAAGTGATCGACGTCGATCATCAGGAGCGCGAGCGACGTGCCGTGGCGGGCCGCTCGCTGCCATTCCGCCTTCAGCGTCTGGTCGAACAGGCGGCGGTTGCCGACCTGGGTCAGCGCGTCGGTGGTCGAAAGGTGCAACAGCTGCTCGTTCAGGCGCTGCAGTTCGATCGCGTTGAGCTTCTTCTCGGTGATGTCCTGGAAGGCACCGAGCAGTCGCACCGGCCTGCCGTCCTGCGACAGGGCGACGCCCTGGGTGCGCACCCAGCGGCTCTGGCCGCGCGCCGTGACGAAGGGCAGCTCGAGGTCCCAGGGCTCGCCTTCGCGTGCCGCCGACTCGATGGCCGTCAGCATCGCGGCGCGGCCCTCGGGGGCGAAGAAGTCGATCGTCTCCTCGAGGCGCAGCTCGGTGCCGGGGTCGAGCTCGTGGATCAGGAAGACCTGCTCGGTCCACTCGAGGCGGTTCGTCGCCAGGTCGAGCTCCCAGCCGCCGATGTTGGCGAGCTGTCCGGTGCGCCGGAGGATCTGGGCCGCGCGCTCCGCGCGTTCCTCCGCTTCCTTGCGCACGGTCAGGTTCATGTGCGTGCCGGTCATGCGCAGCGGCCGGTCGGACGCGTCGCGCTCGACCACCTTGCCCCGGCTCAGCAGCCAGATCCAGCGTTCGTCCTTGCGCCGGACGCGGAACTCGCACTCGTAGGCGGCGGTGTCGCGCCGGCAATGGTCCTCGATCGCCACGAGCAGGCGGGCGGCGTCGTCGCGATGCACCAGCGCACGCCACGCCGGTCCGTCGGCGGCAATCTCGCCGGGCGCGTAACCGAGTTGCTGGACGACGATGTCGTTGCGGCTCAGGCGGTCGCTGCGGGTGTCCCAGTCCCACAGGCCCAGGTCGGCGGCGGTGAGGGCCAGCTCGAGCTGCTCGGCGCTCGCGCGCCGCTCCATCGCCGTGCTGGCCTGGAGCCGCGCATACGAGCGGCGCCGGGACTGGCCGCGATACAGGCCGACGGCGGCGCCTGTGCTCAGCAGTGCCAGGAAGACCAGATAGGACAGCGCCTGCGCGCGCCAGGGCGCGAACAGGTCCGCCACGCCGCGGCTGACGGCGATGACGAGCGGCTTGTCCATGTGCAGCGGCGCCGGCGCGATCGCGCGCAGGGCGGTCAGCCTCGGCTCGGCCGAGACGCCGAGCGGACCGACGACCATCGAGCTGTTCGTCTCGCTGTGCCGACCGCCCCGGGCGACGGTGACAAAGGCCGCCTCGTCGTCGCTGCCGATGCGCTCGGCGCCCTGCGGCATGGTGACGAAGACCTTGCCGTCGCCGTGCGCGAGCGACGCCCACATGTCGGGGGCGTAGAGCACCGAACGCAGCAGGACCTGGAAGTACTGCGTGTCGAGCGCGGCGGCAACGACGCCGAGGAAGGTGCCGTCGGGCGCGAGGATCGCTCGCGCGAAGACGACGGTGTAGTCGCCGAGCGAGGTGTGGTACGGCGCCGCGACATAGAGCGTGTCCGCGCTGCGACCGTCGCGCGCGCTGCGGAAGTAGTCGCGATCGGCGAAGTCGCGGCCGATCAGCATGTCGACGCTGCTCGCCGCGACGTTGCCGTCGGCATCGACGACGATCATCGAGCGCACGCCGGGGATGGCGTCGCTCAGCGCCTTCAGGCGCATCGAGATCAGGGTCGAGACGCTGTAGCGCGGCGTCGTCAGGTATTCGCCGCGCACGCTCGCCAGGGCGAGGTTGACGCCGTCGAGCTGCTGGCCCACGTTTTCGTCGACGACGCGGGCCTGGCTGCGCAAGCGGTCTCGTTCGGTCGCGTCGAGTGTCTGGTGCGATTTGTAGAGCGACCAGCCGATCATCGCCCCGACGATCCCGAGGGCGACGACGAGGACCAGCCACTCGGTGATGTGGCCGATGCGTGCGGCCAGGTTCGAGTCGACGTCGACCGCGGCCCGGGCGCCGCCGTCAGCGGCGGCCGTCGGATGGGGGCTCGCCGCCCGCGGATCGCGGGGCAGGACGAGGGGTGCCGGCTCGGTCAGCATGAAGGGACATCGGCAGGGCGGCGATGAAGTGAAGCGCCACAGACGTGCGCCGTGCACGAATCGGCACGAAGGGGCTGGATGGATTTACAGTCCCCCTCTCGCTTCGCCGCTCTTTCGGCGATCGATCACCGCCGCGATGGCCGTCCTGTCAACTTCCTTCCAATCACCGCGCCGGTCGTCGATCTTCGAAAGCCTCAACGACGCCCAGCGCCGTGCCGCGGGCTTCGGCCTCGACGGCGCCGTGCCCGGCGAGATCGCCGGGCCGCTCCTGATCGTCGCGGGCGCCGGCTCGGGCAAGACGCTGACCCTGGCGGCGCGCGTCGGTCGCCTCGTTCTCGCGGGCGCGGACCCGGCGCGCATCCTGATGCTCACCTTCTCGCGCCGGGCCGCGGCCGAAATGGAGCGGCGCGTCGGCCGCGTCCTCCACGACGCGCTCGGGCTGGCGTCGACCCAGGCGCCGCCGCGCCTGCCCTGGTGCGGCACCTTCCACGCGATCGGCGCGCGCCTCCTGCGTCTGCACGCCACGAGGATCGGCCTCGATCCGCGCTTCACGGTCGATGATCGCGGCGACTCGGAGGACCTGCTCCATCTCCTGCGCCAGCGCCTCGGCCTGGCCAAGGGCGCGAAGCGTTTCCCGCAGAAGGCGACCTGCCTCGCGATCTACTCGCGCGTCGTCAACACGAGAAAGCCGCTCGCCGACGTGCTCGCCGAAAGCCACCCGTGGTGCGCCGACAACGGCGACGACCTGAAGCGTCTTTTCGCGGCCTACGCCGCCGAGAAGCAGGCGCAGCGCGTCCTCGACTTCGACGACCTCGTCGTCGGCTGGGCGGAGGCGATGGCCGACGCGACGGCCGGCGCGGCGATCGCGGCGCGCTTCGACCACGTCCTCGTCGACGAGTACCAGGACACCAACCGCGCACAGGCCGAGATCGTGTTCGCGCTGCGGCCTGGCGGCGCCGGGCTCACGGTCGTGGGCGACGATGCCCAGTCGATCTACTCGTTTCGCGCCGCCGAGGTGCGCAACATCCTCGACTTCGCGGGTTGCTTCGAGCCGGCCGCGACTGTCCTCCCGCTTGAGCAGAACTACCGCTCGACGGCGCCTTTGCTCGCGGCCTCGAACGCTGTCATCGAGCGCGCGACCGAGCGCCACGCCAAGCGCCTCTGGAGCGACCGGCACACGGGCGAGCGGCCGGCGCTGGTCTGGGTCGAGGACGAATCGGCCGAGGCGTCCTGGGTTGCCGAGCGCGTGCTCGCGCTGCGCGAGTCCGGACTGGCGCTGAAGAGCCAGGCGGTGCTCTTTCGCAGCGCCCAGCACAGCACCGCGCTCGAGCTCGAGCTGGCGCGGCGCGGGGTCCCCTTCGTCAAGTACGGCGGCCTGAAGTTTCTCGAGGCGGCACACGTCAAGGACATGCTCGCCGTGCTGCGCTTCGCCGCCAATCCGCACGGCCAGCGCGCCGCCTTGCGCGCGCTGCAGCTCGTGCCGGGCATCGGCGCGGCGAGTGCGGCGCGGCTGCTCGAGGCGATCGCGCGAGGTGGCGATCCCGCGCACGCGCTCGCCGCGTTCGCCCCGCCGGCCGCGATCGCGCCCGCCTGGGCCGAGTTCGTCGCGCTCTTCGCCGCGCTCAGCGATCCGGCGTCACCCTGGCCGAAGGAACTCGCCGACGTCGAGCGCTGGTTCCGGCCGCTGCTCGAGCGCCGTCATGAGGATGCCGCGCCGCGCGCCGCCGACATCGCCCACCTCGTCCGGCTTGCCGGCGGCTACCCGTCGCGCGAGCGTTTCCTCACCGAGCTCGCGCTCGACCCGCCCGCCGCGACGAGCGACGAGTCGGGCCCGCCGAGCCGCGACGAGGACTACCTGATCCTCTCGACCATCCATTCGGCCAAGGGACAGGAGTGGAGCGCGGTCTCGGTGCTGCGCGTCGTCGACGGCTGCATCCCTTCGGACATGGCGACCGGCAGCGCCGCGGCCATCGAGGAGGAGCGGCGCCTGCTCTACGTCGCGATGACGCGCGCGCGCCATCACCTTCACCTGCTGGTGCCGCAGCGCTTCTACGTCACCGAGCAGTCGGCATGGGGAGACCGCCACGTCTATGGCGCGATCAGCCGGTTCATCCCGGCGGAGATCCGCGGCCTGTTCGATCAGATAACCGCCAGCGATGCCCCAATGACGCGTGACGCTGTCGACCCCGCCAAACCGGTCATCGACCTCGGAGCGCGTCTGCGAGCCCTTTGGCGCTGAGTCGATCGGAGCGTGGGACGCCGGGTGCGACGCCGAAACGAAAACGGCAGTGCCTGTGAGAGCACTGCCGTCATCGCAGGCCGCCGTCGTTCAACGCCGGCCTGGTCCTGATGAGCCGTCAGATCTTGTCGATGGCGTCCTTGACCTTTTCCTTGGCATCGCCATAGGTCGCCTGCGTCTTGCCGGCGGCCTTGTCGACGGCGCCCTCGGACTGCAGGTTCGGGTTGCCGACGACCTTGCCGGTGGCTTCCTTGACGCTGCCCTTGGCCTCTTCGACACGGCCCTTGACTTGATCCTTGTTCATGATGTTCCTCTCGCTGGATGGGTTGCGATGTATCGAACGGTGGGCGAACCGTACGTCCGCTCCGCTTTCTCGATGAGCTCATCCTCTCAGTCCTGGGCCGCGCCATCTGTCGGCAGGCACAGTCGACGGCCGTAGGAGAGGGTCGATCGCCGATGTCTCCTTACGAGCCTTCCGGAGCGGCTTTTGCCGCGCCTCGGACATTGGTCGCCGCCAGGGCGACCTGAAGCACGACCAGCGCCCACGCCGAGGCGTGCCAGCCCCAGGCGACCCAGAGCACATTGCTGACGAGAAAGATCCAGAAGCCGGTCTCGCGGCGCGACTTTCGTTTCGAGGCGACGAGCCAGGCCGCGACGATGGTCGCGACCATCGCCGGCCATTGGAGGAGGTCGAGCAGTTCGGACATGCGCCGCGCGAGCAGGCGACGTGCCGGGATGACGCTGGCGAGCCGCAGCGCTAAAGTCCGCTGCCCCGACCTCACGCTGCTCGCTGCCTCCATGAGCCCCACTCGCCCGTTCCTGTTTGCCGTGGCCGTCACGGCCGCGCTGGTGACCGCCTGTGCGACGCCCCCGGCCGAGACGCCCGCGCCGACTGCGCCGCCGCCGCCCGCGCCGGTCGAGACGCCGGTCGCGGCGGCGCCCGTTGCCCCGTCGGCGCCAGCGGCCTTCGCCGACGCGATCGCGCGGGCCGGCGATCGGCTGCTTCAGGACGCGCAGGCGTCGCTCGGCGCAGAGCGCCGCGACCTGGTGATCGATCCGCTGATCGACGCCAGCACCGGCGCGCAGACGAACGGCGCGGTGCAGGCGGGCGCCCAGCTCGCCGGGCTCATCACGCGCCGCGTGCCGGCGTGGGACGTGCAGCCGCTGACGCGAGCGAGCCTCAAGTCGAAGCCGCTGCTGCTCATCGGCACGCTGACGCCGATCAACAGCAGGAATGCGAAGGACGAGAACGCCGACGTCTTCCGGCTTTGCCTCGCGCTCGCCGACCTGAAGACCGGCAAGCTCGTCGCCAGGAGCAGCGATCGCGCGCTTGCGGCCACCGTCGACGCCGAGCCGGTTGCGCTCTACCGCGACAGCCCGACGTGGACGCTCGACGAGACGACGCGCGCCTACATCCGAAGCTGCCAGGACAGCGCGGCGGGTGATGCGGTGGCGCCGGCCTACCTGCGCCGCCTGCCGGCCGCGGCGGCGATCAACGAGGCCTTGATCGCCTACGCCGACAACAAGACCGGCGACGCCTACAAGCTCTATCACGAGGCGCGCGCCCTCGCCGCAGCCGACGACCTGCGCGTGCTCGGCGGTCTCTACACGACGAGCTGGAAGACCGGGCGCAGGAAGGAGGCTGCCGAGACCTTCGGCAAGATCGTCGGCGTCGGCCTGGACGCCAGACGCCTGCCGGTCAAGGTGCATTTCGCGCCCGGCACGACGACGCTCGACCAGGGCGCCGACCTGCAGGCGCAGTACGCGCTCTGGCTGCACGAGGTCGCGCTGCAGATGGCGACGCGCGACACCTGCCTGCAGGTCGTCGGCCACACGAGCCGCACCGGCGACGCCGCTGCCAACGACGTGCTGTCGAACAAGCGCGCCGCAGTCGTCAAGCAGGGCCTCGAGCGGCAGAACCGCAAGCTCGCGCCACGCATCAGCGCCGAGGGCGTGGGCTCGCGCGAGGTCCTCGTCGGCCTCGGCACCGACGACCAGCGCGACGCGCTCGACCGACGGGTCGAGTTCCGCGCCGTCGCCTGCCGCTGAGCGATTGCCGCGGCGCCCGCAGCGAGGACGCTCCGATGGCCGTGATCCTCGAAGCGACGAGCCTGCAACGCCTTGCGGCAACGATCGGCGTGCTCGCCCTCGTCTCCGGCTGCGCCTCGTCGCCGCCGCGAGGCGGGACGACGGCGGCACGCCCGGGCGCCGCGACCGAGGCGCGCTCGCTGCCGCGCGGCAGCGACGGGCCCGGCGCGAATCCGCCCGCCGATCTGGCCAGCGTGCCCGACGCCGAGCCGCGCGTCGAGACGATCCGGCCCGGCGGCGCGAACAAACCGTACCAGGTGCTCGGCCGCGAGTACGTTCCGACCGTCGCCGACAAGCCGATCGTCGAGCGCGGCCTCGCCTCGTGGTACGGGCGCAAGTTCCACGGCCAGCGGACGGCAAGTGGCGAGGTCTACGACATGTACGCGATGACGGCCGCGCATCCGACCTTGCCGATCCCGAGTTACGCGCGGATCCGAAACCCCGCCAACGGCAGGGTGGTGATCGTGCGCATCAACGACCGCGGTCCGTTCCACGCCGGGCGGATCGTCGACCTGAGCTATGTCGCGGCGCTCAAGCTCGACCTGCTGCGCGGCGTCGCGCCGGTCGAGCTCGAGCGCATCACCA
>JBDTJD010000266.1:0-5263 GCA_039935975.1 Caldimonas sp. | reverse complement strand
AGGTTCAGCGTCGCGATCACCGAGTACTCGGCCGGACGCAACAGGATCTGCTGCAGGAAGGCGTCGGCAATGACGTCGTTGACGATGATCTCCTTGCCGGTCCGCGGATTCTTGAGCTTGCACCACGGGCCGCCGTCGATCGGCTCGGCACCGAACTCCTTCTGGGCGAGACCATAGCCCCAGTCGCGAAAGGCACCTTCCGTGAACTTCATGATGTTGCCCTTGTGCACGAGCGTCACCGTGGGCTTGTCGTGGTCGATCGCGTACTGGATCGCCTTCCTCACCAGCCGCTCGGTGCCTTCGCGCGAGACGGGCTTGATGCCGATGCCCGAGGTGTTCGGGAAGCGGATCTTCTTGACCCCGAAGTCGTCCTGCAGGATCTTGATCAGGCGCTTGGCCTTTTCGCTCTCGGCCTCGAACTCGATGCCGGCGTAGATGTCCTCCGAGTTCTCGCGGAAGATGACCATGTTGGTCTTTTCAGGCGCCTTGACCGGTGACGGAACGCCCTTGAAATACTGGATCGGGCGCAGGCAGACGTAAAGATCGAGCTCCTGGCGGAGGGCGACGTTGAGCGAACGGATGCCGCCGCCGACCGGCGTGGTGAGCGGGCCCTTGATCGAGACCACGTACTCGCGCACCGCCTCGAGCGTTTCCGGCGGCATCCAGACGTCGGGACCGTAGACCCGGGTCGACTTCTCGCCCGCATAGACCTCCATCCAGTGGATCTTCTTCTTGCCGCCATAGGCCTTGGCGACGGCCGCGTCGACGACCTTGATCATCACCGGCGTGATGTCGAGCCCGGTGCCGTCGCCTTCGATGAAGGGAATGATCGGCTCGTCGGGAACCGACAGCGAGAAGTCGGCGTTGACCTTGATCTTCTGCCCGGCCTCGGGCACCTTGATGTGCTGATACATGAAAATGGAGCTCCGTCGCTGCGATCGATGGGAATGCAACCGCAAATTCTAAGTCGGATGATCCACCATGAATGACAGATCGAAGTGCTGGCTGGCCGCAACTCTGGCACTCGGCATCGCGTCGTCTGCAGCCGCGCAGAGTGGCCCGCAGAAGCTGCCGGCAATCAAGCTCACGGCCGACATCCACGTCATCAACGCGGAACTCGCCACGACCCCCGAGCAGCGCGAGATCGGCCTGATGTTCCGCCCGGCGATGGGCGCCAACGATGGCATGCTGTTCGCGTTCGAGCGTGCCGGCCAGCAGTGTTTCTGGATGAAGAACACGCTCATCCCGCTGTCAGCCGCATTCATCGCCGATGACGGCAGCATCGTCAACGTCGAGGCGATGAAGCCCCAGACGCTGGACGGACATTGCTCGGCACGGCCGGTGCGCTTCGTCCTGGAGATGAACGAAGGCTGGTTCGCCAGGCACGGGATCAAGCCCGGTGCCAAGCTGCGCGGGACGCCATTCGCGCGCTGACCGCGCCCGCGGCGCGGCCGGCGCGAAGACCCGTCCCGGCGGCGTTCAGCCGAAGTTCTTGGCAGCGAAGTCCCAGTTGGCGAGCGAGTTCATGAAGGTCTCGGCCCACTTGGGACGCTGGTTGCGGTAGTCGATGTAGTACGCGTGCTCCCAGACGTCGATCGTCAGGAGCGGCTTGTCGCCGGTGGTGAGCGGCGTGCCGGCCGCGCCCATGTTGACGATGTCGACGCTGCCGTCGGCCTTCTTCACGAGCCACGTCCAGCCGGAGCCGAAGTTGCCGACCGCGCTCTTCGTGAAGGCTTCCTTGAAGGCCGCGTAGCCGCCCCACTTCGTCTTGATCGCGTCGGCCAGTGCGCCCTTGGGCTCACCCCCGCCCGAGGGCTTCATGCAGTTCCAGAAGAACGTGTGATTCCAGATCTGGGCCGCGTTGTTGTAGATGCCACCGGTCGCCTTCTTGACGACACCCTCGAGCTCCATCGACTCGAACTCGGTGCCCTTTTGCAGGTTGTTGAGGTTGTCGACGTAGGCCTTGTGGTGCTTCCCGTAGTGGTATTCGAGCGTTTCCTTGCTCAGGTGCGGCGCGAGCGCGTCCATGGCATAGGGCAAGGGGGGCAATGTGCGTTCCATGACTTTCCTCTCGAGAGCTTGGGATTTGACTCATGATTGTAGGCAGCTTGAGAACGACAGGCCTCTGCGCGAGCGAGCAACCGCGTTGCCGGCTCAGCGCGCGAATGGCCTCGTCGACTCGACGCGCAGCGACGCTTCGCCGTCGGCGAGTCGGGCCGCGATGGTCCCGCCTCGCGCGAGCCCGTCGATCGACGTCACCGGCCGGCCGGCATCGTCGACAAGCATCGCGAAGCCGCGCGCCAGGACACGATCGGGATCGAGCGCCCGCAAATGCAGCGCCGCGGCCTCGAGCCGATGCGCCAGACGCGTGCGCCGCAGTTCGAACGCGTGGCCGAGCCGGGTCGCGGCGGCCAGCGTGCGGGCACGCTCCGCAGACAGCGAGCGCGTCAGCGCCGCGTCCAGCCGGTGCTTCAGCGACGCGAGCGCCTGCGCGCGCCGAAGCACGCTCTCGCCCGGACGGGCGAGACGCTGGGCGAGTCGGTCGAGTCGCTGCGCTTGCGTGTCCAGCGCGCCGGACATGCGCATTTGAAGGGCTTGGGCGTAGCGGTCCAGCACCTGCAGCTCCGAAACTGTCGCCGGCGCGACGAGCTCGGCCGCGGCGGTAGGCGTCGGCGCGCGCAGATCGGCGGCGAGGTCGGCGAGCGTCACGTCGGTCTCGTGCCCGACGCCGCACACCACCGGCATCGACGCGGCGCGGATCGCGCGAGCGACGCGCTCGTCGTTGAACGCCCAGAGGTCCTCGAGCGAGCCGCCGCCGCGACAGACGATCAGGACGTCGACGGCGCCGTGCCGAGACGCCGTCGCGATCGCCGCGCAGAGCGCGGCCGGCGCGTCCGCACCCTGTACAACGCTCGGATAGACGATGACATGAAGATGGCGCGAGCGCCGGGCCAGCGTGGTCGCGACGTCGTGGAGCGCGGCGCCGCCGAGCGACGTCACGACCCCGACCGCGATCGGAAAGGTCGGCAGAGCCCGCTTGGCGGCCGGATCGAACAACCCCTCGGCGTCCAGCTTCGCACGCAGGCGAAGGAAGCGCTCGTACAGCGCGCCCGCGCCGGCTCTCTGCATCGCCTCCACCACGAACTGGAGCTCGCCGCGCGGCTCGTAGATCGAAAGTCGCCCCCGAACTTCGACCTGCTGTCCGTCCGCGGGCTCGAAGTCGAGCAGGGTCGCGGCACGCCGGAACATGGCGCAGCGCAGGGTCGCCGCGCCTGACGAGTCCTTCAGCGTGAAATAGCAATGGCCGCTCGACGCCCGCGCGAGACCGGAAATCTCTCCGCCCACGGCGCACGGCGGCAGGCTCTGCTCGACCAGTCCGGCGACCGCGGCGATGAGGCCGCCGACGCTCCAGACGCGGCCCGCCGGGCGAAGGCGCGGCGGCTCAACCATGGCCAAACCCGGCGCTGGCGCCGCGCGACGTGTCCACAGCCGCACCAATACTGGCGATCAGAACGGTTTCGCCCCGGAGAGCCGCACCCCACCAATGCAAGTAATTGATTAAAAAGGACTTTTTCATGCCGAATTTTGAGGCATCGGGCACGCGCAAAGGGAGGCGCTCGTTCAATCCGCTGGCGCGCCGGTGTTATCCACAAAGTTTTCCACCGGACTGCGGAGCCCGGAGCAGACTGCTGCAGGCGACGGATGTGTGACCCGTTTGGCACGGGTCCACGTCACGAAAAGTGCACGGTCCGACGCACGCCATAATTCGCGCGACCGGTGCGACTCGCAGCACCTCGTCGTCGGAAAGGGTCATATTGCTTTCGATCATACAAGCCGCCGGATGGCCCATCTGGCCGTTGCTCATCTGCTCGATCGCCGCCCTGGCCCTGATCATCGAACGCTTCTCGAGCCTGCGACTCTCGCGCGTGGCGCCGAGCCGGCTGCTCGATGAGGTGATCTCGGTCACCCGAGCCCACCTTCCCTCGCCGGACGTCGTCAACAAGCTCGCCGAGAACTCCGTGCTCGGCACCGTGCTCGCCGCCGGCCTGCGCACGGTGATCGCCGAGCCGCGCATCACCGAGGCCAGCCTCAGGGCGAACTTCGAGTCTGCCGGACGCGTTGCCGTGCACCGACTCGAGCGCTACCTCAACACGCTGGGCACGATCGCTTCGGCGGCGCCGCTGCTCGGCCTGATGGGAACGGTCATCGGCATGATCGAGATCTTCGGATCGCAGACCCCCAGCGGCGGCAACAACCCCGCCCTGCTCGCGCACGGCATTTCGGTCGCGCTCTACAACACGGCGTTCGGTTTGATGATCGCGATTCCGGCGCTGATGTTCTATCGATACTTCCGCGGCCTCGTCGACGCGTACACGCTCGAGATGGAGCAAGCCTCCGACCGCCTCGTGCCTCACCTGATGCGCTTCGCGGTGCCGCGCGGAGGCTGATCGCGATGGCCCTCAACTTCAGGCGGACCCGCCCGGAAGAGCCCGAGATCAACCTCATCCCGTTCATCGACGTCTTGCTCGTGATCCTCATCTTCCTGATGCTGTCGACGACGTACTCGAAGTTCACCGAGCTGCAGATCACGCTGCCCGTCGCCGACGCCGATCAGGCGCGCGACCGTCCGCACGAGATCATCGTCGCGGTCAGCGCCGACGGCCGCTACGCGGTCGACAAGAAGCCGGTCGACGGACGCAGCGTGGAGGCTCTGGCCGCCGAGCTGAGCGCAGCGGCCGGCGGCTCGAGCGACATGGTCCTGATCGTCTCGGCCGACGCCACCACGGCGCACCAGAGCGTCATCAACGTCATGGACGCGGCGCGTCGGGCGGGCATCGCCAAGCTCACCTTCGCGACGCAGTCCACCGCGGGCGCAGCGCGCTGATCCCATGTCCGCGCCGGCGCGGGCACCGCTGGCCGAGCGGCTCGAGATCGCGATGAACCGCACCTGGAGCGGACGCGGTCCGCTCAGCACCCTGCTCTTGCCGCTCACCTGGGCGTTTCAGGCGGGGACTGCCGTGCGTCGGCGCCTCTACGACCGCGGCCTGCGCGAAGTCTCTCGCCTGCCGGTGCCGGTGATCGTCGTCGGCAACCTGATCCTGGGCGGCGCCGGGAAGACGCCGACCGTGATCGCGCTCGTCGAGATGCTGCGCGGCCACGGATACACGCCTGGCGTCGTCTCGCGCGGCTACGGACGCTTCGGCGAGGAGATCGTCGCGGTCAGTCCCGACGCGTCGGCCGACCGGGTCGGCGACGAGCCGCT
>JBDTJD010000265.1:0-4265 GCA_039935975.1 Caldimonas sp. | reverse complement strand
GCGCCCTTGGTGCCGATCGGGTCCTTGATCACCTGCACCGTCAGCGACTGGCCCTCGAAGACGAGACGCTCGATCGGCGGCGGCGGCACTCCGCCGTTCGAGTGATCCCCACGCGACGTGCCGCCATTGACGTGGACGTCGGCGATGTGCAGGAAAGCGGCGCGCTCCAGGCCGATCTCGACGAACGCCGACTGCATGCCCGGCAGCACGCGCGCGACCTTGCCGATGTAGATGTTGCCGACCCGGCCGCGCTCGAGCGCGCGCTCGATGTGCAGCTCCTGCACGGCGCCGCTCTCGACCACGGCGACGCGCGTTTCCTGGGGCGCCCAGTTGATGAGGATGTCTTGCATCGAGCTCGCCTTGTTCAGGGCTTCGGACGAGCCCTTTTCGTCACGACCGGACGTCGACGCCGGCCCCCTCGAGCAGCGCGGCCGTCTCGTGCAGCGGCAAACCCATGATACCGGTGTAGCTGCCGTCGATCCGCTCGATCCAGGCGGCCGCCGCGCCCTGGATCGCGTACGCGCCCGCTTTGCCGAAGGGCTCGCCGGCGGCCACGTAGCGCTCGATCCGCGCGCGCGAGAGCGGCGCGAAGCGGACATGCGACACGCTCGTCGCGAGCCTCGTCGGGCTGCCGGCGGTGGCACCGGCGACCGCGACCGCGGTGACGACGCGATGGGTCCGTCCGGCAAGGAGCGCGAGCATGCGCGCCGCGTCGGCGCCGTCGACGGGCTTGCCGAGAATCGTCCGCCCGAGCGCGACGGTGGTGTCGGCACAGAGGATCGGCGCGGCGACGAGCGCGCGCGCTGCATGACGCGCGATCGCCGCCTTCAGCTTGGCCCGCGTCACCCGCTCGACGTAGGCGCGCGGCAGCTCGCCGGCGACCGTCGCCTCGAGCGCCTCCGCGTCCTCGTCGTCGGCCGCGAGCAGCATCTCGCAGCGCACGCCGATCTGCTCGAGCAGCTGGCGCCGGCGCGGGCTCTGCGAGGCGAGGTAGACAAAGGCCGAGCGCTTCATGCAGAGACGCTCATTCCCGGTGGTACGGGTGATGCGCGGTGATCGTCCAGGCGCGGTAGAGCGCCTCGGCGACCAGCATCCGCACGAACGCGTGCGGCAGCGTCAGGTCGGAGAGGCGCAGGCTCTCGTCGCAGCTCGCCTTCAGCGCCGGATCGAGGCCGTCCGGTCCACCGACGATGAGCGCCGCATCGCGACCGTCGCCCTGCCAGGCGACGATGCGAGCCGCAAGCCCGGTCGAGGTGACGCGGTCGCCGCGCTCGTCGAGCGCGATCCGGCGTGCACCGCGCGGCAGCGCGGCCTCGATCCGGGTCGCCTCGGCCGCCATCAGCTGCGTCGCGGTCTTCGCGCCGCGCGGCTCGGCTTTCACCGCCTTCAGCTCGAGACGCAGCTCGGGCGGCATGCGCCGGGCGTACTCGTCGAAGACGGCATCGGTCCACGCCGGCAGACGCTGGCCGACGGCGACGAGGACGAGCTTCAGCGCGAGCCGCCGGCCTTCTTGGCTGCCGGGCGACGCGTGGCCGGACCGGCGCGCGCGGCGCCGCGCGGCGCCGCCGCCGCCGTCTTCGACGCGGCCTTCGCCGCCGACTTCACTCCGACCGTGCGCACGACGTGACGCGCAGGCGCGGCCTTGCGGCCGGCGGGGCGGCCCGATGCCCGTGCCACCGCCTTCTTGGCCGCCGGCGCCTTCGTCACCGCAGGAGACTTCTTCGCCGCCGTCTTCCTGTTCGCGGCAGTCGTCGTGGTCCCCGCTGGCTTGTTCGGCGCGGCCGCCCGACGTGCCGGCGCCCGTTCCTCGCGCACCGGAGTCGCCGCCCGGACGAGCCGGGTCGGCCCATCGGCGCCGATCTTCATGCGCACGGGCTTGTCGCCCCAGAGCTCCTCGAGGTGGTAGTACTCGCGGATCGCCGGCTGCATGACGTGGACGACGGCGGCGCCGCAGTCGACGATGATCCATTCACCGTTGTCTTCGCCTTCGGTGCGCGGCGGCGGCTCGCCGGCCGACTTCACCGCATCGCGAACGCTCGCTGCCAGCGACCTCGTCTGCCGGTTGCTCGTTCCCGACGCGACGATGACGCGTTCGAAGAGCGGCGACAGATGCTCGGTGTTGAAGACCACGATGTTCTGGGCCTTGACGTCCTCCAGACCATCGACGATGACGCGCTGCAGCTTTCGAATGTCCATTCAGCTCCTAGTGGTTCGACCCGTCGCCCTGGCGATAGAGCCGGTGTTGCTCAATATAGCTCGCGACCGCGTCGGGCACGAGCCCGGCAATCGACTCGCCCGCGGCGATGCGCCGGCGCAGCTCGGTCGACGAGATGTCCATCATCGGCAGCGTCAGCGACAGCTGCGGCAGGCGCGCGATCTGCGGGTTGACCTCGATCGTGGCGCCGGGACGGTTGGCGACGGCGAGCGTCACCTGGTCGAGCAAGTCCTGCCAGCCGTGCCACGTGTGCAGGGTCGCGTACTGGTCCTGGCCGAGGAGCAGCACGAACGAGGCTTCGGGCATCGCCTCTCGAAGCTCACGCACGGTGTCGAGGGTGTAGCTGACGCCGGCTCGGCGCAGCTCGGTCCGGTCGAGCACGAAACGCGGCTCGCCGGCGATCGCCAGGCGCACCATCGCCTCGCGGTCGCTCGCGTCGGTGAGCTGGCGCGTCTTCTGCCAGGGCTGGCCGGCCGGAATCCAGCGCACTTCGTCGAGGCCGAGCTCGCTCAGCGCAAGCGTGGCCAGCGCGACGTGCGCCGAGTGGACCGGATCGAAACTGCCGCCGAAGATTCCGACGCGCCTCATGCCCCCGGCTCGTCGGCCCACTCGCGCGGGCGCAGGAAGTCGCTGTAGAGCCGGGCCTCGGGCGTGCCGGGCTCGGGTCGCCAGTCGTAGCGCCACTTCACGATCGGCGGCATCGACATCAGGATGCTCTCGATCCGACCGCCCGACTGCAGCCCGAACAGCGTGCCGCGGTCGAAGACCAGGTTGAACTCGACATAGCGACCGCGCCGGTAGGCCTGGAAGTCGCGCTCGCGCTCTCCGTACGGCTCGGCCGCGCGCCGCTGCACGATCGGCAGGTAGGCGGGCAGGAACGCGTCGCCCACGCTTTGCATCAGCGCGAAACCGTTGGCGAAACCGCCTTCGGCGAAGTCGTCGAAGAAGACGCCGCCGATGCCGCGCGGCTCGTTCCTGTGCTTGAGGAAGAAGTACTCGTCGCACCAGCGCTTGAAGCGCGGGTACTTGTCGTCGCCGAAGGGCCCGAGAGCGTCGCGCACGGTGCGGTGGAAATGGGTCGCGTCGGCCTCGAAGCCGTAGTACGGCGTCAGGTCCATGCCGCCGCCGAACCACACGACCGGCTCGCGCCCGGGCGGCAGGGCGGCAAGCATGCGCACGTTCATGTGCACCGTCGGCACGTACGGATTGGTCGGATGGAAGACGAGCGAGACCCCCATCGCCTCGAACGGCGCGTCGGCGAGATCGGCGGCGCGGTGCTGCGTCGCCGACGCCGGCAGCGAGTGTCCCTTCACATGCGAGAAGTTGCAGCCGCCGCGCTCGAGCAGGCGACCGCCTTCGATCAGGCGCGAGAGGCCCTCGCCCTCGAGCTTGCCGCCCGGCTCGCGCTGCCACGCGTCGGTCACGAAGGCCTCGCCGCCCTCGGCCTCCATCGCCGCGACGATGCGAGACTGGAGGCCGACGAGGTAGTCGCGAACGTCGGCGGCGGACATCGGGTGGCAGCGCGGCGCTAGCGCCTGAGGCCGCGCTGGCCGATGTCGTGACGCCACTGCGCGCCGGCGAAGGCGATGCCGCGCAGCGCGTCGTAGGCGTGCTGCTGCGCCAGGCGCGTCGAGTCGCCGAGCGCGGTGACGAGCAGGACGCGCCCGCCCGACGTCACGACGTCGTCGCCGCGCCGGTTCGTGCCGGCGTGGAAGACCTTGGCCGCGGGGTCCGCACCCTGCGCGGCGCTGTCCGGCAGGCCGGTGACGACATCGCCCGCGCGCGGCGCAACCGGATAGCCGGCCGCCGCCATGACGACGCCAAGCGCGACGCGACGGTCCCACTGCAGCTCGACCGCGTCGAGCGGATGCTCCGGCGTCGGCGCCGACGCCTGCCAGAGCAGCTCGAACAGGTCGCTCTTCAGGCGCATCAGGATGACCTGGGCTTCCGGATCGCCGAGCCGGCAGTTGAATTCGACCGTCCTCGGCGCGCCCTGTGCGTCGATCATCAGGCCGGCGTAGAGAAAGCCGCTGAATGGACGGCCTTCGGC
>JBDTJD010000264.1:0-5102 GCA_039935975.1 Caldimonas sp. | reverse complement strand
GCGGCTGGATCGCCATCGCGGCGTCGATCGCGGCGAGCAGGCCCGGGCTGTAGAGCCCGGCCGCCACCACCGAGAGCGGACGGACGTCGTCGCGGGCGAGGCGGTTGGCGGCCGGTGCCGGGTCGGCGCCGGTGACGGCGGCGTAGACCGTGGCGCCCAGGGCGTAGAGATCGGTCCACGGCCCACGCGTCGTGCCGGCGACGCTGCCGTACTGCTCGATCGCCGCGAAGCCCGGGCAGAGGGCGGCTGCCGGCGTATGGTGGATCGCCTCGATGGCATGCGCCGCAGACGCGAAGCCAAGTAGCACCGGGCCGTTGGCCGTGATCAGGATCGAGTCCGGACTGATGTTCTGGTGCCAGACCCGGCCGGCGTGGAGCGCGGTCACCGCGTCGAGGAGCGGCTTGAACCAGACGCGCAGCTCAGCTTCGCTCGGCACGTGGCCGAGCCCGACGAGCGCGGCCCGAAGGCTCGGGCCTTCGAGATACGGCATGGCCCGGTAGGCAGTGCCGTTGTCTTCCCAGAAGCGGTAGACCTTGAGCAGCGAGGGATGGTCGAAGCCGGCGAGCTGCCGGGCCTCGCCGACGAAGCTGGCGAGGCCCGTCCGGAAGGTGTCGAGGAGACGATCGGCGGTGACCACGGCGGCGGAATCGTCAGCCCGCGTGGCGATCGATGCCGGGAAGTATTCCTTGACCGCGACCTGGCGATGCAGAGAGTGGTCGCGGGCCAGATAGACGATGCCGAAGGCGCCTTCGGCGATCACGCGGGTGATTTCGTAATCGCGCAGGCGGGTGCCGGGCGGCAGGGTCACGTCGCCCGTCGACTGCGCCACCGCGCGTGTCTCCTCGAAGTCGGGGGCCGAAGTCATCGTCATGGATAGGGGGCCCGGCATTGTCGCGCGGCAGGGGCGTGGGCACGGTCGGCGCGAGGCCACGGTCGCCGCAACAAAGTCACGGCTGCGGCGGGCTCGACGCCCCGGCCGGAGCGGGTCGGCGCTAGGTCGGCGCAGGCGCGCGGCGGCCGAAGAAGCCGTGGCCTTCCATCGTGAGGACGATCACGCCGTCCTGGTTCATCACCTCCCAGTGCGAGCGCACCAGGCCGACGCCGGGCCGGCTCGCGAGCGGCCGGGACTCCAGCACCGTCAGGCGCATGCTCAGCGTGTCGCCGGGATACACCGGATGAGTCCAGCGCAGCTTCTCCAGTCCGGGCGAGCCGAGGCTCGCGGCGTCGTGCAGGTAGGCGTCGCACATCATCCTCATCGCCATGGCGCAGGTGTGCCAGCCGCTCGCGCAGAGACGGCCGAACAGCGAACGTTCGGCTGCCGCGTCGTCGAGGTGGAAGGGCTGGGGATCGAACTCGCGGGCGAAGGCCAGCACCGCTTCCCGCGTCACCGGGTAGCGGCCGAACTCGCGCACCTGACCGACGTGGAAATCTTCCCAGTAGATGCCGGGCGTGCGAGGCGAGGTGAGCTCGGCGGGCGAAGTCGTCATGGCGATGCGCGAGGCAACGCCTTCAGGATAGCGACTCTTCTAGCGGCCGAAGAAGTGCCGGAACACGTCGGGTTCCATGACCTCTCGGATGGCGACACCCTGGAGCGGCTCGCGAAACGGCTGCGAGGCGCTTGCCGGCTCGAGGGCCGCCGGTCGGGTGGCGTCCCAGGGGATGCCCGCGGCCGCCGGGCTGGCCCGGACGCGCTGGGCGAGCGACGGAAGCTCTTCCCATTCGATGCCGCCCGCCGGAAACGGGGCGCGAAAGACGTGGGAGAAATGAAGCGTGGTCGGGGCGTGACGCATGGCGGTCCTCGTGCTTTGCACTGAGTGAGACCATAGCCGGCTGTTTCGAAAGGCAAGGCCGGAACAGACCGGCGCTCGACCCGCTGATCGGCCGGGCGGGCGCCCCGCCGTGACCGATTGCCCGAGCGCTTCAGCGCATCCGGACTTCGCCGTGTTCGCCCAGGCCCGTCGGCGGCTTGCCGGTGACGGCCGCCTTGGCCATCGTCAGGAGCTGGACGATCTTGCTTTCCTTCACGTCCCAGTAGTTGGCGTGGACGATCTTCACCTGCACGAGCGCGAGATCGGGATCGTCGGTGCCGCCCGGAAACCAGGCTTCGCTCATCTTGCTCCAGAGGGCCTTCTTCTTCGCCATGTCCTCGACGACCTGGGCGGTGCCGGAGACCGACACGTAGGTGTCCGACGAGGGGCTGGCGTAGATCACCGCGACCGTGCCGTCCGCGACGATGTCGTCGACCGGATCGCCCCGCTTCGACATGAAGAACCACAGGCTCTCGTCTTCGTCGAGTGCCTTGTTCTGGGTCGTCATCGGCCGGGAGTGCAGGTGTCCGTTGCTGCCGTGGCGGGTGGTGAACATCGCGAACTTGATGTCCTTGATCATCTTCCAGAGTTTTTCGCGCGCTTCGTGGGTGTCTGTCATGGGTGCCTTTGGGTCGGTGGAGGGTCCGCGATGTGCGGTTCGACCCATTGCAGCACCGGACGAAGGAAAGCCCGGTCAGGCAGGACCCGACCGGGCTGTAGGACGTCTTCGTCGCGTGACGGTCCGGCTCACTTCTTCATCGTGTCCTTTTTCATCATCGCGTCGTCCTTCTTCATCATGCCGTCGGACTTCATCATGTCGGCGCACATGGAGTCCTTCTTCATCATGGCATCGTCTTTCTTCATGCCATCCTTCTTCGCCATCGCCATGTGGTCCTTGCATTCCTGCATGGACATGGCGTCCTTCTTCATCATGGGGTCGGCCTTCTTCATGTCATCGGCGGCGAACGCGGTGCCGGCGGCGAGCGCAAGGCAGGCGGCGACGAGGCGGGTCGAAAGGGTGTTCATCGGTCAGTCTCCTGGGGGTTGGATGGGTCGAGTGCGGCGAGCCTCGGCCGATGTGCGCATGCGCATGGGCGCACGGTTCGATCGGAACTCGACCACTCTTTCTCGTCGTCATGCCGGACCGTTCCTTACATGCTGTCGGGATGACCCGACCCGTGTCCCGAGACCGCGGCGCGCAGGTCGTCGAGCCACGCCCGATAGGCCCCGGCCTTGTCTTCCGGCTCCATTCGAAGCAGCGCCGAGGGATGCAGCGTGATCAGCACCTTTCGGCCGTCGCTGCGCTCGAGCCAACTTCCTCGCTCGCGCGTGACGGCAACGGCGCGACCCATGAGCTGGCGCGCCGCGGTGGCGCCGAGGGCCACCAGCGCCCCGGGGTCCACAAACCCGATCTCGCTCTCGAGCCAGTGCAGACACGCCGCCGCCTCCTGCTGGGCCGGCGTCTTGTGGATCCGGCGCTTGCCGCGCAACTCGAACTTGAAGTGCTTGACGGCATTGGTGATGTAGACGTCCTCCCGCGCCACGCCGAGCTCGGCAAGGGCGCGCGCGAAGAGCTGTCCCGCCGGGCCGACGAAGGGGCGCCCGTGCAGGTCTTCCTGGTCGCCGGGCTGCTCGCCGACGAACATCAGACGGGGGCGCGACGGGCCCTCGCCCGCCACGGCCTGTGTCGCATGCTCGCCGATCGGGCATTCGCGACAGCGCTCGAGTGCGGCGCGCAGGTCCGGCAGAGAGCGCGGCGGCTCGCGCGGCGGCATCGCAACGTGGCCGTGCACCGGCGGTGGCGCGGTGGCGGGGAGACGTCGCTTCACCTCCGCGGGGGCGCGATCGATCATGGTCTGGCTTCGTTCGAGGGCGGTCGCCGCGAGCGGGTCGATGAGCTGCGCCTCGGGCAGGTTCTTCCAGTAGCGACGCGGCATCTCCTTTTGCATCATCTTCAGTTTCAGGCGTGCCGGATTGAAGATGCTTTGGTAGTAGGTGAGCCAGAGTTGCTCGCCGGCATCGCCCGGGGGCGCCTGGTCGCGGCGCGCTTTCGGGCCGAGCGTGAGCGCCTTGCCGTCCCAGCGGACGCTGCGCTCGGGCGTGAGGATCGCCCATTGCATGGCGGTGAAGCGGCGCGTGAAGAAGGGCGCGGTCGCCTCGACGATGTGGTGCTCGGGCTCGAACCACGCGACATGGAGAGGCAGGCCCCGGCCCGCGCCGTCAGCGATCGGGCGAAAGCGCACGAAGGCCTTCATCTTGTGCATGTCGCGGCGCACCGCCTGCGCCAGGTGCTCGGCCTCGACCCAGTCGGCGTCGAGCGGATCGTGGCGCAGGGCCGGCTCGGTCTGCAGGCGCCAGAGCAGGCGGTAGAGCAGGCCGAAGCGACCGGGGTCGCTGTGCAGCACGACGCTTTCGGCCAGGGTCATGAATTTCGCCGGGGCGTTGACCGCAGGCGCAAGGACCGCCTCCGCGGGCGAGGCCTGGACGTGCTCGTCTTCGGCGATGACGAGCGACTCGCTGCTGTCGTCGAACAGGTCGCCTTCGGCATCGTCGGCCGTGTGCCAGCCGACGTGCTCGGGTGCGATCTGCTCGGCCCAGAGCTGTCGACAGGTGCGCCGGAAGCCGGCCAGGTCGACGGCGCTCGCGAGCTGCACCGAACGAAACGCGACGTCGGTCTGCGACGTCATCGCCGCACGCTCAGGGGGAAGACGACGCCGGCGCGCTCTCGGCGAAGTCGAAGAGCGAAGCTTGACGAGGCGCCGCCAGGCGAGCCTGGGCGACGAGGCGCCGGCCGAGCGCATCGCCATGCAAGGACTTGTCGGGGCGATGGTCGGCGAGCTCGACGAAGGGCAGCACCTTGGCGATCGGAACGTGCAGCCGCTCGAGGTCGGCGGTGCGAAGGCGTCGCACCCGCCGCGCCTGCAGCATCCGCCCCACCGCCTTCACGCCGAGGCCGGGCACGCGCAGCAGCATCTCCTTCGGGGCGCGATTCAAGTCGACCGGGAAGCGCTCGCGATGGGCGAGCGCCCAGGCGAGCTTGGGGTCGATCTCGAGCGAGAGCATGCCGTTCGCCGCCGGCACGATCTCCTCGTGCGCGAAGCCGTAGAACCGCATCAGCCAGTCGGCCTGATAAAGGCGATGCTCGCGCACCATCGGCGGCGCGACGAGCGGCAGAGCCCGCGCCGCATCGGGGATCGGGCTGAAGGCCGAGTAGTAGACGCGCTTGAGCCGGTACGAGCCGTACAGCGTCGCGCTCGTCGACAGGATGGTGCCGTCGCTCGTCGCATCGGCGCC
>JBDTJD010000263.1:0-5975 GCA_039935975.1 Caldimonas sp. | reverse complement strand
TACGACGGCCTGCTCGAGACCGAGATCACCGACGTCGAGCGCGGCGAGCTGCCGTATTCGCCGGTGAAGATCATGATGAACGTCGGCAATCCGCAGCTCGCCTTCGACTTCGCGCAGATGCCGAACTCGGGCGTCGGCCTGGCGCGGCTCGAGTTCATCATCAACAACAACATCGGCGTTCACCCGAAGGCGATCCTCGACTACCCCAACATCGACGCCGACCTCAAGAAGGCGGTCGAGAGCGTCGCCCGCGGACACGCCTCGCCGCGCGCCTTCTACGTCGACAAGCTGACCGAGGGCATCGCCACGATCGCGGCCGCGTTCTGGCCCAAGCCGGTGATCGTCCGGCTCTCCGACTTCAAGAGCAACGAATACAAGAAGCTGATCGGCGGCTCGCGCTACGAGCCGGAGGAAGAGAACCCGATGCTTGGCTTTCGCGGCGCGTCGCGCTACGTCAGCGAGGCGTTCGGGGAGGCGTTCGCGATGGAGTGCGAAGCGCTGATGCGGGTTCGCAGGGACATGGGCTTCGCCAACGTCGAGGTGATGGTTCCTTTCGTTCGCACGCTCGGTCAGGCCGAGCGCGTCGTCGCCATGCTCGCCGACCACGGGCTGAAGCGCGCCTCGACCGGCGGCACCGACGGCCTCAAGGTGATCATGATGTGCGAGGTGCCGAGCAACGCGATCCTCGCCGAGCGCTTCCTCGAGCATTTCGACGGCATGTCGATCGGCTCGAACGACCTGACCCAGCTTGTCCTCGGCCTGGACCGCGATTCCGGCCTCGAGCTCCTGGCCAAGGACTTCGACGAGCGCGACCCGGCAGTCAAGGCGATGATTTCGCGCGCCATTGCCGCATGCCGGGCGACCGGCAAGTACATCGGCATCTGCGGCCAGGGGCCGAGCGACCATCCGGACTTCGCCGACTGGCTCGCCGACGAGGGCATCGTCTCGATCTCGCTCAATCCCGACAGCGTCGTCGAGACCTGGCGGCGCCTCGCGACGCGGCGCCCGTCGGTCTAACCGGACCGATCAGAGCGCGAGCACCATGTGCAGCTTGTCGTGGTACGCGGCGCCGACTTTCAGGGCCCGGCGCAGCGTGCCGTAGCCGGCGAAGCCGTGCCGCTCGTAGAGCTGCACGGCCGACTCGTTGCCCGAGGTGACGGTCAGCGTCAGCATCTCCAGGCCGGCGCGTCGGGCCTCGGCGATGCAGGCCACCAGCAGTTGCGCGCCGACGCCGCGCCGCCTGGCCACGGGCCGCACCATCATGCCGATGACGTGACCGATGTGGCGCACCTTGAGGCGCCCGTCGTGCTCGCAGCCGATCGCGCCGACGAGCTGCGCGCCCGCCCGGGCACCGAGAACGAACTGGCCCTCGTCGTGCCGGTCCAGGCCGAAGCGAGCCGCGTAGTCGTCGGCGGGTCGCTGCGCCTCGGTCTCGGCATCTGAGGTGAAAGCTTCCGGATGCGCGGCGAGCATCTCGTCGCGCATCCGCTTGTAGTCGGCAAGGTCGGCTGGCCCGAGGGGGCGGATGACGACGCTGTCGCCCATCGGCCGCCTCAGCCGCCGATGTAGTGCATCTCGACGCGCCGCTCGCCCGCTTCGGAGGGCGCGTCGGCCCGGCCGCGCAGCTCCGAGTAGCGGTCGGTCCGGCCTTGCCAGATCAGGCCGATCGCAGCCTGGATCTCGGCGTCGCTCGCGCCGCCGCGCACCAGTGCGCGCAGGTCGTGGCCCCGGCTCGCGAAGAGGCAGAGAAAGAGCTTGCCTTCGGTCGACAGGCGAGCCCGGTTGCAGTCGCGACAGAAGGCGCCCGTGACGCTCGAGATGGTGCCGATCTCGCCGGCCGCGCCGTCGGCGTATCGCCACCGCTGCGCGGTCTCGCCCGGTGCGGACGCGGGCATCGGCACGAGGCCGAACTCTGACGAGAGCCTGGCGATGACGTCGGCCGACGGCATGACCTCGTCCATGCGCCAGCCGTTGGTCGCGCCGACGTCCATGTATTCGATGAAACGCAGCGCGACGCCGCGCCCGCGGAAGTGGCGCACCATCGGCACGATCTCCTGGTCGTTCGTGCCACGCTTGACCACCATATTGACCTTGATCGGGCCGAGGCCAGCGCGCTCGGCCGCGTCGATGCCGCGCAGCACCGCATCGACCGGAAAGTCGGCGTCGTTCATGCGGCGGAAGATGGCGTCGTCGAGCGCGTCGAGGCTGACCGTGACACGACCCAGGCCGGCAGCCTTCAACGCAGCAGCCTTCTTCTCGAGCAGCGAGCCGTTCGTCGTGAGGGTGAGATCGACGGCGTCGCCATCGACGGTGCGCAGTCGCGCCAGCAGTTCCACCAGGCCTTCGAGATGGCGTCGCAGCAGCGGCTCGCCGCCGGTCAGGCGGATCTTCCTGGTGCCGTGGGCGACGAAAAGCGCGGCCAGTCGCTCGATCTCCTCGAAGCTGAGCAGCGAGGTCTGCGGCAGGAAGGCGTAGTCGCGGTCGAAGACCTCCTTCGGCATGCAGTAGCTGCAGCGAAAATTGCAGCGGTCGGTGACCGAGATGCGCAAGTCGCGCAGCGGACGCGCGAGCGCGTCGCGAAGCTCGCCCGTGGGTGCCTCGAGCCGCTCCGGAATCGTCGGCAGCGTCGCGCGGTAGCGGTGGTCCGCGACGGCGATGACTTTCTTGCTCATGCGGGAATTGTGCCCCGGGCCCGCCCGGCGCCGGGCCACCCGGCCCATGGCCCTGCGGCCGCGGGTCTACCCGCCGGCGACGGCAGCGCCTGTCGCGACCGGCGCAGCCGCCGGCGCCAGGAGTGGCGAGGCTTCGGCCCGGCGCGCGCCGGTGAAGCGCTTGGCCCAGTAGGCAAAGCTCATGTCCTCGGTTCGCACCGCCTGGCCGGGACGCGGCGAGTGGATGAAGCGATGGTTGCCGATGTAGATGCCGACATGCGAGAAGGTGTGCTTGAGGGTGTTGAAGAACACCAGGTCGCCCGGTCGGAGGTCTTCACGCTTGACGGCGACCAGGCCGGGCGCGGCGGCCTGCTCGTCGGCACGACGTGGCAGCACCATGCCGATGCTCATCTCGAAGACATGGCGCGTGAAGCCGCTGCAGTCGAAACCGGTCTCGGCCGAGACGCCGCCACGCTGATAGCGCACGCCGACGAAGTTCATCGCTGCCATGACCATGTCGGCCGCCTGATCGTGAACCTTGCGCAGGAATGCCGCACGCTCGGGCATCGGGTCGGCAGGTCCAGCGGCGGCATCTGCGGCGCGGACGGGCTCGGCGACGAGCTTCGCCGAGGGTTCGGTGGCATCGCCGGGTGCCGCGAATGCGGTGACGCTGGCGAGGCCGAACACCAGCGCGAGCGTCGAGCAAAGGAAGGTGCGGCTCGGCGCGGCGGGACGGGTCGGCATCGGCGCGCAGGATAGGCCAGCGGCCACCGGGCGTCAACCGCGGAAACGTCGTCTTACGAACGCTGCGCTAGAGTCGGCGCGCGACTGACCGGAGACGAAAGACCATGTTCAAGGCCCTGATGCTCGAGAAGGACGACGCCGGCTTTCGCGCGTCGGTGCGCGACGTCGACGACAAGGATCTCCCCGAGGGCGACGTCGTCGTCGCGGTCGAGTGCTCGACCCTCAACTACAAGGACGCGCTCGCGATCACCAACCGCAGCCCGGTCGTGCGCAGCTGGCCGATGGTGGCCGGCATCGACGGCGCGGGCACGGTGATCGAGTCGCGCCATCCCGATTGGCGAGCGGGCGACCCCTTCGTCCACAACGGCTGGGGCGTCGGCGAGACGCGCTGGGGGCTCCTCGCAGAGCGCGCGCGCCTGAAGGGCGAGTGGCTGGTGCCGTTGCCGCCCGAGCTGAGCGCCAGCCAGGCGATGGCCATCGGCACCGCCGGCTACACGGCGATGCTGTGCGTGATGGCGATCGAGAGGCACGGCCTGGCGCCGGGCGACGGATCCGTGCTCGTCACGGGCGCGACCGGCGGCGTCGGCAGCATCGCCGTCGCGCTGCTGGCCCGCCTCGGCCATCGGGTCACGGCCGCGACCGGCAAGACGGGCGAGGGCGACTACCTGCGCAGGCTCGGTGCGACCGACATCGTCGATCGCGCCGAGCTCGCCGCGCCGGGCAAGCCGCTGCAGAAGGAACGCTGGTCCGCGGTGATCGACGCGGTCGGCAGCCATACGCTCGCCAACGCGCTCGCCCAGACCCGCTACGGCGGCGTCGTCGCCGCGTGCGGGCTGGCGCAGGGCCATGACCTGCCGACGACGGTGATGCCCTTCATCCTGCGCGGCGTGACGCTGGCGGGCATCGACAGCGTCATGGCACCTCTGGCCCTGCGCAAGGCTGCATGGTCGCGCCTGGGCCGCGGTATCGACAAGTCCGCGCTCGACGAGATCGCGCAGGAGATCGCGCTCGAGGGCGCGATCACGAAGGCCTCGTCGCTTCTCGCCGGCGGCGTGCGCGGCCGCGTCGTGGTCCGCGTCGGTCCGCCGCGCTGAGGCGCGAGCCTGCCGTCGGGACGCTCAGCGGATCAGCTGGGCCAGCCGCTTGAACTTCGCATGCTCGCTGGTGCCGAGCCATTCGAAGATGACCATCTCGGTCGTGACGACGTCGGCGCCGCAAGAGCGCGCGCGTTCGATCGCCGCGAGCCGGTCATGGGGATGGCGCGAGCCGACGGCGTCGGCGACGAGCTTGACGGCGTGCCCCGCCTCGATCAGGCCGACAACCGTCTGCAAGACGCAGACATGGGCTTCGCAGCCGGCGACCACGAGGGTGTTGCGGCCCGCGGGCAGGCGGCGCAGGAAGCCTTCCTCGGCCGCGGCCGAGAAATGAAACTTGGCAAGGACCGTCTCGCAGAGCGAGGCGATCTCCGGCACCAGCGGGCCGAGACCGTCCGGGTTCTGCTCGGTGCCGATGACATGGACGCCGAGTTCCTTGGCTGCCGTCGCGAGCTGGACGCAGCGTCGGATCACGCCTTCGCCATCGTGGATTGCCGGCATCAGCCGGGCCTGCGGATCGACGATGAGCAGCGTGCAGTCTTCGGGCTTGCAGAGGATGGACATCGCGCGACTCCGGTGAGGCAGCCCGGATTCTGGGTCAAGTATCGGCGCTCGGCACAATAGTGCGCGAACCGCGACGGAGACCCAGATGCCGATGAACGCCGCCGAATATCGAGAATCGCTGCGCCGTCATTCGCCGCGCGTGTTCGTCGACGGCGCGCGCATCGACTGCGTCGTCGACGCGCCCCAGCTGCAGCCTGGCATCAACGCGCTCGGCGTCACCTACGACATGGCGCTGCGCGAGGAGCTCGCGCCGATCATGCAGGCGGTGCAGGCGTCGAGCGGCAAGACCGTCAACCGCATGCTGCACGTCGATCAGTCGAGCGGCGACCTGCTCAACAAGCTCGAGGCTGTGCGGGTGCTGTGCCAGGAGACCGGCTGCGCCCAGCGCTATCTCGCCCACGACGCCTTCAGCGCCCTGGTCTCGACGACGGCGCGGATCGACGCCGACAAGGGCACGCGATACGGCGAGCGATTCACCGCCTATCTGCACGATTTTCAAGATCGGGATCTCAGCATCGGCATCGCGATGACCGATGCCAAGGGCGATCGCAGCCGGCGCCCACACGAGCAGGCCAACGTCGACAGCTACGTCCACATCGTCGAGAGAAACGCCAGGGGCATCGTGATCTCGGGAACGAAGGCGATCGTCACCGGTGCGCCCTACGTGCATGAGTTTCTCGTCATGCCGTGTCGCAACATGAGCGAGGCCGACGCCGCCTTCGCCGTCTGCTGCGCCGTGCCGTGCGATGCCGATGGCGTGACCATCGTCGCCCGACCCGCAGGTCGCCCGGGCGAGAAGGCGGCGCTGTTCTCGAACAAGTACGGGCAGTCGACCGGCGTCGTCGTCTTCGACCAGGTCTTCGTCGCCTGGGAGCGGGTCTTCCTTGCCGGCGAGTGGGAGCACTCGTCGCATCTCACCTAC
>JBDTJD010000262.1:0-7540 GCA_039935975.1 Caldimonas sp. | reverse complement strand
AGCTGGCGAACGCGCCGCGCATCGTCGCGACGCAGGAGGGCCGCGTGCTGCTCTCGCGCGGCGACACGGCGTATGTGCGCGGCGAGATCGGCGACGGGCACGAGTTCCGCATCTTCCGCGAGCCGCGGCCGCTGCGCGACCCGACGACCAAGGAAATCCTCGGCTACGAGGCGACCTACGTCGGCGCGTCCGAGTACGCCGTGCAGGGCGAGACCCGAACCGGCGCCGACGGCAAGGCCGAGATCGTGCCCGCCACATTCACGATCACCAGCATCCGCCAGGAGGCCGGAGTCGGCGATCGCCTTGCCCCCGTGCCGGCGCGCGAGTACACGAACTACGCGCCCCATCCGCCGGCCGCGCCGATCTCGGGACGGATCGTCTCGATCTACGGCGACAGCCTCACCGCCGGCCAGAACCAGATCGTGGCGCTCAACAAGGGCGCGGTCGACGGCATCGAGCGCGGCCACGTGCTCGCGCTTTATCGCGACGGCAAGACGGTCGTCGATCCCACCGACAAGACCCGCACCAAGATCAAGCTGCCGGACGAGCGTCACGGCGTGCTGTTCGTGTTCCGCGTGTTCAGCCGCATGTCGTACGCGCTGATCCTGTCGGTGAAGGAGCCCGTCGCCCCTGGCGACCGCTTCACCCAGCCCTGAACCGACCGAACTGATCCCCCGTCGGGGCGCACCGGCAGGAGCCGGCTCGCGCGTCGCCGTCCACGCGAAAATGTCCCTCGTCCCGGCCCGCCTTCGCGGCCGGCGACGACGCCGACATGATCGATCGCGATGAGTTCTCTGCCTGGCTTCGGCTGCTCGACACCCCGGGTGTCGGTCGCGAAGCGGCGCGCGCGCTGCTGGCGTGCTTCGGCTCGCCGGAAAGCGTGCTCGACGCGTCGACGGCCGGGCGCGCCCAGGTGGTCGGGCCGACCGCGGCGGCCGCACTCGAACGTGCGCCCGAGCACTTCGAGACGCGGCGCGAGGCGGCCTGGCGCTGGCTCGAGTCGGGCGCCGACGTGGCGCGCGATGTCGTCGTCGTCGGCGATCCGCGCTATCCGCAGATGCTGCTCGAAAGCGCCGATCCCCCGCTCCTGCTCTACGCGCAGGGCTGCATCGAACTGCTCCAGCGACCGGCCATCGCAGTCGTCGGCAGCCGCAACCCGACGGCGCAGGGACTCGAGAACGCCCGCGCATTCGCGAGCCATCTGAGCCGGGCCGGCTGGGTCGTCGTCTCGGGGCTGGCGCTCGGCATCGACGGGGCCGCGCACGAGGGCGCGCTCGAAGGTGGCTCGGGCACCATCGCAGTCGTCGGCACCGGTCTCGACCGGATCTATCCCGCCCGTCACCGCGCCCTCGCCGCCCGCATCGCCGCCGACGGCCTCGTGGTGAGCGAGTTCGCGATCGGAACCCCGGCCCTGCCCGAGCATTTCCCGATCCGCAACCGGATCATCGCCGGGCTCGGCCGCGGCACGCTGGTGGTCGAGGCCGCCCTGCAGTCGGGCTCGCTCATCACTGCCCGCCTGGCCGCCGAGTCCGGCCGCGACGTGTTCGCGATCCCGGGGTCGATCCATTCGCCGCAGGCCCGCGGCTGTCACGCGCTCATCAAGCAGGGCGCCAAGCTCGTCGACAGCGCCGCCGACATCGTCGACGAGTTGCCACAGCTGGAATCGGCTGCCCCCGGCGCGGCCACGGCCCTCGCTGCTGCGCCGCCCGGGGCTGGCACGCAGGACCCGATCCTCGACGCGCTCGGCTACGACCCGATCGGTCTCGACGCTCTCATCGCCCGCACCGGCCGGAGCGCCTCGGACCTGTCGGCGAAGCTGCTCGATCTCGAACTGCAGGGGCGTGTCGCCCGCCTGGCCGGGCAGCGCTTCCAGCGCGTCGAACGGGCGTGATCGAGGCGGCCGACGCAGCCGTCCTGTGCTCCGGCCCGTTCATCCACACCCGGCGACTGCGCGGAACCGCTGCGGTATAGTGTTTTCATGTTCGACGTGTTGGTGTACCTCTACGAGAACTACTGGCGGCCGGACGCGTGTCCGGGCCACGAGCAGCTGACCCGCAAGCTCACTTCGGTCGGCTTCGAATCCGACGAGATCGCCGATGCGCTTTCGTGGCTCGATGGCGTCGCCGTCGTTGCCCAGGCGAAGGTCGGCGAGCAGCAGGCCGAAAGCATCCGCGTCTACGCGGCGACCGAGCAGGAGCACCTCGGCGAGCAGTCGATCGGCTTCATCGCGTTCCTCGAGTCGGCCGGAGTCCTGCCGCCGCCGATGCGCGAAATGGTGATCGACCGCGCCAGCGCGATTCCTGGCGGCCCGCTCGACCTCGAGGACTTGAAGATCATCGTCCTGATGGTTTTCTGGAGCCTGGGCGAAGAGCCTGATGCGCTGATCCTCGACGAGCTTTTCGTCGACGAGGCGGACCGGCTCATCCATTAGCCCGGAACCGAACGCTGCGCGTCCGGTTGCTTGACGCGGCGTTCGAGGGACGTTCCGTCCCTCGACTTGCTGTCTGTGAAAGTGGACAGCCTGTCCACTTTCACGAGCGTGAGTTGACGGACCGGAGGTTCGTCGAACGAACGCGCTGAAACCGGACAGGCTGTCCGGCTTCAGCTAGTTCAGCAGCCGGCTCGGATCGCCGTCGAGCTTGGCCATCGCGCTGCGCGTTGCGCGAACGGTGAGCGCCTCGTCCTGCGCCGGCACCAGGAGTCCCGCCTGCAGAAAGGCCGCGAGCCGGTGCTGCTGGAACAGCACGCCGCGGCCCTGGGGGGAGACGAAGAGCGTGAGCTGGCGACGCATGCCCTGCCAGGCGAGCTGCACGGGCTCGTTTCGGTTGCGGTAGTCGAGCATGTACCAGCTGCCGACCTGGAGTTCACGCGCCCAGGCGAGCATGGCCGGCGTCGGCATCGAGCCGCCTTCGCCGACGACCTCGAGCTCGGAAGTCTCGTGGCCCGAGAGGTCCATGACGAGCGCCTCGTCGATGTCGACGTCTTCCGCTTCCGGCAGCAGTTCTTCGAGCGTCTCGAGACGGCCCATCAGCTCCTCGAGACGCTCGTGCGAGATCGCCGCGGCCTTGGCCGTGAACGCGGCGGCCAGCGAATTGTTGAGGCGCTGGATGTGCTCGTCCTGCTTGGGCAGCGGAATGCCGGCATCGTCCATGCCGTCGCGCAGTGTCTTCAGGAGCGGCGGCAGGCGCCGGATCACCTCGGCGCGCTCGGCGCGCGAGACCTTGGCGCTTGCCGACCAGATCAGGTCGGCGGCGGCGCGCTTCATGTCCTTGGTCGCCTCCGGATTCCCGGTCTTGACGGCCGCCGTCGCGAGCACGTCGGCCCAGACCTGGAACAGGAACTCGCGCACGCCTTCCTGCACGGGAACGTCGTTGAGCATCTTGCGCAACTCGATCGTGTACTGGATCGCCAGCGTCTCGCGCTGCTCGACCTGCGCCGCCAGCGAAACGCCCTTCTTCGACGCCTCGTTCTCGTTCTTGAAGTAGTGCTCGAGGAACTTCTCGAATTCGGTGAGCACGGTCTGGAAGACGCGCCGGCCGGTGTCGGGATAGGCCTCGACGACCTGGACGACGCGCTTGATCTCCTTTTCGAGCAGGTCGCCGACGGCGCGGCCCCCCGAGTCGAAGCCCATCACGCACGAGCCCATGCGGTCGATCAGGCGGCGTGCCGGATGCTCGACGGTGGCGAAGAAGTCGGGCTCCGACACGGCCACGCGCAGCACCGGCATCTGCAGACGCGCGAACCAGACGCGCACCGTCGCCGGGATCGCGTCTTCCATCAGGATGCTCTGGAAGAGCAGCGCGACAATCTCAATCGTCGCCCGCTCGACCGGTGTCGAAGCCGCCTGCTTGAGCGCCTGCTTGCGCTGATGCAGCTCCTCGAGCATCGCCGGGGTGTTGATGCCGACGCGGCCGGCGGCGTCCGTGGTGGTCGGCGCGAGACGGCGCGCGACCCCTTCCTGCGCCTCGGCGATGGCCGCCTTCAAACGCGGCGACGCCGGGGTGGACGCCTGCGAGGTGACAGCGAAGTCGGGCAGCTGACGGCCGACCAGCCGGTTCAGCCGGCCCAGCACGGCCTCGGCCTGGTCGGTGCCGCGCGGCAGGCCGGCCGCGCGTGTCATCAGCCGGGTCTCCTCGCCGACTTCCGTCGCCGCGTTCGCGGCCCGCGTCGACGCCGACTGGAATTCCGACGGCGCGCCCGGCGACATGCCGGTGGGCGTGCCGAAGCCGCCACCCGACGACACCGATGCGCCGCGGCCAGCGTCGTGGGTCGTGCGCCGGATGAACGGGCGCAGGTCGACCTCGGGCAGCACGTGGCGCTGCAGGAGGAATCGGTTGGTCTCGTGGTACGCCTCTTCGGCAAAGAGCGAGAGCTCGTCGTGGACGACCGTCTGCAGCAGCCGCCAGGTGTCGAAGCTCAGCGGGGCGCCGAGCCACGACGTGGTGACGATGCGCGCGAGGACATGGGGCCGCAGGATGTCGTTGGCCTCGAGCTCGTCCTTGCCCTCGAGGTTGTTCATCCGCGAGCGCAGGTCGGTGAACTCCCACGACGCCCGGTCCATCATGGCCAGCGCCAGGCGCGAGCTGAGGATCTCGTGCTCGATGGTGTCGTCGTCGACCAGGCTCAGCTTGTCGCCGGCGCCGCGCGACGCGACGACGCTCGGCGACAGCTCGCCCAGGCGGGTCTGCGGCACCGTCCCGGTGGACAGGGCGGCGCGCAGCAGGGTCGCCATGCCGTTTTCGAAGAGCGGCAGCGCAGGATTGAGAAGCGGGATCAACTCTCGGCGCTTCATCGCCAACGCGGGCTCGGCAACGGCGCCCGCGAGGAGGCGGGCCCCCTCGTCGATTGCCTGCACGACGCCCGGCAACGCGCCGAGCAGCCGTTCCACGTACGACCGCCGCGCCTGCTGCGCCAATGCCGTCGGGTTGGCGGGGGTCGGCATGGGCGTCGTGGCGGGGTGCGGAATCGTCTTTTCGAAAGTCGCTTTCGACTCTACACGACCGCTCCGGCGTTCGGGTCGTTCGGATCGTGTTCCTTGCCCGAAGTCTTGATGAGGTCCTCGCGCTTGACGCCCAGCCACATGGCGATGGCGGCAGCGACGAAGACCGACGAATAGATACCGAACAGGATGCCGATCGTGAGCGCAATCGCGAAGTAGTGCAGCGTCTGCCCGCCGAAGATCAGCATCGACAGCACCATCATCTGGGTCGAGCCGTGGGTGATGATGGTCCGGCTGATCGTGCTGGTGATCGCGTGGTCGATCACCTCGTGCGTGTTGAGCTTACGGTAGCGCCGGAAGCTCTCCCGGATCCGGTCGAAGATGACGACCGACTCGTTGACCGAATAGCCCAGCACCGCCAGCACCGCCGCCAGCACCGAGAGCGAGAACTCCCACTGGAAGAAGGCGAAGAAGCCCAGGATGATGACGACGTCGTGCAGGTTGGCGACGACGGCGGCGACCGAGAACTTCCACTCGAAGCGAAAGGCCAGGTAGATCATGATGCCGATGACGACGAAGGCGAGCGCCTTGGCGCCGTCCTCGGCCAGCTCCTTGCCGACCTGCGGACCGACGAACTCGTAGCGCGACAGACGCACGGGCTCCACGCCGGCCGCGGTGGCGCAGACCTGGCGCGACGCCGACTGGCCCTGCTCGGCCGGCCCGTCCTTGGTCGTCACCGCGCCGCCCTCGGCCTTGCACAGCGTGTCGAACACGCGCGCGACGAGCTCGCCTTGCTTGATGTCGCCGCGAACCGGCACGCGGATCATCACGTCGCGCGAGCTGCCGAAGTTCTGCACCAGCACGTCGCCCAGACCGAGCGAATCGACGCTCGTGCGGATCCGCGTGAGGTCGGCGGGCTGCGCGTAGGCGGTCTCGATGACGTTGCCGCCGGTGAACTCGATCGAGAAGTGCAGGCCGCGGGTCGCGAGAAAGAACACCGCGGCCAGGAAGGTCAGCAGCGAGATGACGTTGAACACCAGGGCATGCCGCATGAACGGGATGTCGCGGCGGATGCGGAAGAACTCCATCTCAGTGTTGCCTCTGTTCGTGTGCGACGCGGCCGGCCCGAGGCCGGCTCTCTGCCCAGGCCGGCCGCGCCGCCGCGGGACGCAGCGGATGCGGTGAGCGAGCGGGCCTCATGGCCTCAGATCTTGGCGGGCACGGTCGCCGTGTCCGGCTTCCAGACCTGGCCGATCGAGACGGTCTTGAGCCGCTTCTGCCGGCCGTACCAGAAGTTGACGAGGCCGCGCGAGAACATCACCGCCGAGAACATCGAGGTCATGATCCCGAGGCAGTGGACGATCGCGAAGCCGCGCACGGGGCCCGAGCCGAACGCCAGCAACGCGAGGCCGGCGATCAGCGTCGTGACGTTGGAGTCGAGGATGGTCGCGAAGGCGCGCTCGTAGCCGGTGTTGATTGCCGCCTGTGGCGACGCGCCGGCGCGCAGCTCCTCGCGCACGCGCTCGTTGATGAGCACGTTGGCGTCGATCGCCATGCCGAGTGCCAGCGCGACGGCGGCGATGCCGGGCAGCGTCAGCGTCGCCTGCAGCATCGACAGCACGGCGACCAGCAGCAGCAGGTTGAAGGCGAGCGAAAGCGTCGAGATCACCCCGAACAGCCGGTAGTAGAGGCACATGAAGACGGCGATCGCGCAAAAGCCGTAGATGACGCTGCGAAAGCCCTTGGCGATGTTGTCGGCGCCCAGGCTGGGGCCGATCGTGCGCTCCTCGATGATCTCCATCGGCGCGGCAAGCGAACCGGCGCGCAGCAGCAGCGCCGTGTCGTTGGCCTCGGCGGTGTTCATGCGGCCCGAGATCTGGAAGCGGTTTCCAAGCTCGCCGCGGATCACGGGCGCCGTCACGACCTCGCCCTTGCCCTTCTCGAAGAGCAGGATCGCCATCCGCTTGCCGATGTTCTCGCGCGAGGTGTCGCGCATGATCCGCGCGCCGCGCGCGTCAACCGTGAGATGCACCGCCGGCTCCTGGCTCTGGCCGTCGAAGCCGGGCTGTGCGTCGGTGAGGTTCTCGCCGGTAAGCAGCACCTGGCGCTTGACGATCAGCGGCGCGCCGCCACGCTCGACGTAGCGCTCGTCGCCGAACGGCACTGGCCCGGCGCCGGTGGCCGCGGCGCGGGCCTCGGCGCTTTCGTCGACCAGGCGCATCTCGAGCGTCGCCGTGCGGCCGATGATGTCCTTGGCCTTGGCCGTGTCCTGCACGCCAGGCAGCTGGACGACGACCCGGTCGGCGCCCTGCTGCTGGATCACCGGCTCGGCGACACCGAGCTCGTTGACGCGGTTGTGCAGCGTCGTGATGTTCTGCGTGATCGCCGCCGACTGGACCCGCTTGACCGCGTCGAGCTTCAGCTTGCCGGTGAGCTTCCAGTCGGCGCCGTCGACGCTTTCCTGCCAGTCGAAGTCGGTGAGCTGGTCGAGCAGGATGGTGCGCGCCGCGGCGAGCGTGTCGTGGTCGCGAAAACGCACGACGAGAGCATCGCCGTCGCGCGTGATGCCGGTATGGCGCACGTTCTTGTCGCGCAGCAGCG
>JBDTJD010000261.1:0-3259 GCA_039935975.1 Caldimonas sp. | reverse complement strand
GCAGGAAGTTCATGCCCGGCGATCCGATGAAGTGGCCCACGAAGGCGTGCGCCGGTCGCTCGAACAGGTCGGAGGCGCTGCCGATCTGTACCGCGCGGCCGCGCGTCATCACGACCACCTGGTCGGCGAAGGTCAGCGCCTCGACCTGGTCGTGCGTGACATAGATCAGGGTGAGCTTGAGTTCGTGGTGGATCTGCTTGAGCTTGCGGCGCAGCTGCCATTTCAGGTGCGGGTCGATCACCGTCAGCGGCTCGTCGAACAGCACTGCGCTGACGTCCTCGCGCACCAGCCCGCGGCCCAGCGATATCTTCTGCTTGGCGTCGGCGGCAAGGCCGGCAGCGCGCATGTCGAGCTGCTGGCTCATCTCGAGCATCTCGGCAATCGCGCCGACGCGCTGCTTGATCCTCTCTGCACTGACACCGCGATTGCGCAGCGGGAACGCGAGGTTTTCGGCGACTGTCATCGTGTCGTAGATGACCGGGAACTGGAACACCTGCGCGATGTTGCGCTGCTGCGGCGTCCGCGCAGTCACGTCCGTGCCGTCGTACCTGACGCTGCCCTGCGACGGCGTCACCAGGCCGGAGACGATGTTGAGCAGCGTCGTCTTGCCGCAGCCCGACGGACCGAGCAGGGCATAAGCGCCGCCGTCGTCGAAGGTCATCTTCAGCGGCAAGAGCGCGTAGTCCTCGTCACGCTGCGGATTGGGCCTGTAGGCGTGCGCCAGATCGAGATCGATGCGGGCCATCTCAGGTCTCCTCCGGGGCGACGAGAAGCTTGCCGGGCGCGTCGAACACGTAAGCCTGCGCCGGGTCGAGGTAGAGCGTGATCGATGAACCGAGCGTGAAGACATGGACGCCGGTGAGTTGGGCGACGAGCTCGCCGATCGCGGTGTGCACGTGCACGAAGGTGTCGGAGCCGGCGATCTCGGCCAGCTCGACGGTGCCGGGCAGCGCGAGGTCGTCACTGCGTCGACGCACGCGCAGCGCGCCGGCGCGCACGCCGAGGGTCAGCGCCGGGTCGGTCGTGGCAGGCAGCGTCATCGCCAGCGCGACGCCGCCTTCGAGCCGCAGGCCGCCGGGTTGCGCAATCGCTTTCACGAAGTTCATCGGTGGATCGCTGAAGGCTCGCGCGACGCGCAGCGACTTCGGCCGGCGAAAGACCTCGGCCGTCGGCCCGTACTGCAACAACTCGCCGGCATCGAGCACCGCGGTGTAGCCGCCGAGCAGCAGCGCCTCGGTCGGTTCGGTGGTGGCGTAGACGACAGTCGACTGGCCGCTTGCGAACAGCTGCGAGAGTTCGTCACGCAGGTCCTCGCGCAGCTTGTAGTCGAGGTTCACCAGCGGCTCGTCGAGCAGCATCAGCGGCGCGTTCTTCGCCAGCGCGCGGGCGAGCGCGACGCGCTGCTGCTGGCCGCCTGAGAGCTCGGCCGGCAGACGCCTGAGGAAGGGCTCGATGTGCAGCTTGGTGGCCAGCTCGTTGACGCGCGCAGCGATGTTCGACTCGCGGCGCAACTTCAGCGGCGAGGCAATGTTGTCGGCCACCGTCAGCGATGGGTAGTTGATGAACTGCTGGTACACCATCGCGACATTGCGCTCGCGCACCGATTGGCCGGTCACGTCGACGCCGTCGGCGAGCACGCGGCCCTTGGCGGGCACGTCGAGCCCGGCCATCACGCGCAGCAACGTCGTCTTGCCTGCCTGCGTGGCGCCGAGCAGCACGGTCACGGCGCGCGGGACGAGCGTCAGATCGAGCGGGTACAGATAGGTCTGCGCGCCCACTTTTTGCTCGATGCGTTCGAGCTTCAGTTCCATGCGGGCTCCCGGACAGCTTCGTGAGTCCAGCGCAGGTCGCACCAGGCGGCGACTGCTGCACGCTGCGCCTCGGTCAGGTGCAGGCCGAGCTTGCTGCGGCGCCACAACACATCGTCGGCACTGCGCGCCCATTCGTGGTCGTGCAGGTAGTTCAGCTCGGCCTCGAACAGGCCGGGCACCACCTCGGCGCCGAGCTCCCCGCTCTGCAGCACCAACTCGACGCGGGCTCCGTACGCGCGGGCGAGCCGCTTGCACAGGGGGGCCGGCAGTTGCGGGTGGCGCAGCGCAAGCGCCTGCACGAAGCGCGAGAAATCCGTGTCCGGGCGCTGCGCCTTGCCGATCCACGCGCTGAGGTCGCCGCCTGGCAACGAGGCACCGTGCGTCCATGCGCCGCGGGTCGTGCCCATTGGCGTGGCGAGCAGATCCGCCGCTTCTTCGGCAAGCTTGCGGAAGGTCGTGATCTTGCCGCCCCACACGGTGAGCAAAGGAGCCCCCGGGCGCTTCGCGTCCGTCCCGCCCGCGGGCTCGCCACGTCCTTGGGGCAGCCCTGCGGCTGCGTAGTAAGGCGCCGGTGACACGTCGAGTTCAAGGTGATAGTCGCGCGTCACGGCCGACGGGTCACCCGACTCGTCGTCGAGCAGCGGCCGCACGCCGGCGTAGCTCCACACGACCTGTTGCGGCGTCACCGGCTTCGCGAAGTAGCGGTTCGCCTGCTCGCACAGGTAGGCCGTCTCTGCGGGCGAGATGCGCGCCTCGCCGAGTGCGCCGTGGTGCTCGACATCGGTGGTGCCGATGAGCGTGTAGTCCCCTTCGTAGGGGATCGCAAAAATGATGCGCTTGTCCGGATTCTGGAAGATGTACGCGTGATCATGGTCGAACATCTTCGGCACGATGATGTGGCTGCCCTTCACGAGCCGCAGCGACTTGGGCTGCGGCACATGCGCGTGCTCGGCCAGGAACTGCGCAGCCCACGGCCCGGCAGCGTTCACCATCGCACGGGCCCGCACCTCGCGCATCTCGCCGCTCGCACTCTGCAGCCGCACCCGCCAGTGCCTGGCGGCGCGCTGCGCGTCGACGCAGCGCCAGCGCGTCAGCACGGTCGCGCCGCGTTGCTGCGCGTCGATTGCGTTCAGCACGACGAGGCGCGCGTCGTCGACCCAGCCGTCCGAATAGACGTAGCCCTTGGTGAACAGCGGCTTCAGCGGTTGGCCTGCGGGGTGCTGGCGCATGTTCACCGTGGTCGACCCCGGCAGCACCTCGCGCCGCGCGAGGTGGTCGTAGAGGAACAGCCCGATGCGGATCATCCAGACCGGCCGCAACGTCTTGTCGTGCGGGTCGTGTGGCATCACGAAGCGCAGCGGCCACATGATGTGCGGCGCGCTTTTCAGGAGCACCTCGCGTTCGGCCAGCGCCTTGCGCACCAGCGCGAACTCGTGGTACTCGAGGTA
>JBDTJD010000260.1:0-12416 GCA_039935975.1 Caldimonas sp. | reverse complement strand
CGGCGACCGCAGCCGGACGATGGCGCTCGACGCGTCGCCCGAAGCATCGGTGATCGTCGAGGCGCTGCGCGGCACGCTCACCGGCAACCGCGAGACGCTCGAGCGGCTGTTCGAGACGAGCGTCTCGGGGAGCGCCGGGCAGTGGGTGCTCGAGCTGGTGCCGCGTGACCTGCGGCTGCGCGGACAGGTCGCGTCGGTGCGCATTTCCGGGCGCGAGTCGATGGCGCGCGAGGTGCAGGTGCTGCTCGCCGACGGCGATCGGTCGACGATGACGATCGAGCCCGTCGCCGGCGCGCGCGCCTCGCCGTGAGCGTCACCGCGACGGCCACCGGGCGCGGCCGCGTCGCAGTCGCGACCTGGCTCGCGCTGCTGCTCGCGGCCGCGCTGATCGCCTGGCGCGCCCACTACGTCGCCGACCTCTCGGCCTTCCTGCCGACGGCGCCGACGCCCGAACAGGCCGTGCTTCTCGACCAGCTGAGGAGCGGCGCGACCTCGCGCCTGGTCCTGATCGGCATCGAAGGCGCGCCCTCAGGCGCGACCAGCGAGGCCGCCGCTGCCGCGCGCGCCGACGCCTCGCGCCGGCTCGCCGCGCAGCTGCGCGCCGGCAAGCTCTTCGCGTCGGTCGACAACGGCGACACCTCGGCCTGGGCCGACGCCGGCCGATTCCTCTTCGCGCATCGCTACGCGCTCAGCCCGGCCGTCGACGCGAGCCGGTTCACGGCGGCGGGACTGCGCGACGCGATCGACGACACCGTGTCGCTGCTCGGCACGCCGGCCGGCTCGCTGCTCAAGCCGATCCTCTATCGCGACCCGACCGGCGAGACCCTGCGCATCGCCGAAGCGCTCACGCCGTCGCACGCGCCCAAAAGCGAGAACGGCGTCTGGGTCTCGCGCAGCACGCCGCGCGCCGTGCTCGTCGCGACGACCGCCGCCGACGGCGGAGACCTCGACGGCCAGGAGCGCGCAATCGCCGCGATCCGCGCTGCTTTCGACAGCGCCGCCGCGCCGGGGCTTCGCCTCGTGGTCTCCGGCGCCGGCAGCTTCGCGGTCGCGTCGCGGGCCAGCATCAAGGGCGAGGTCGAGCGCCTCGCCGTGCTCGGCTCGGTGCTCATCGTCGCCTTGCTGCTGGTCGCCTTCGCGTCGCTGCGTGCGCTCGCCGTCGCCGTCGTTCCTGTCGCGACGGGCGTACTCGCCGGCATCGCCGCCGTGAGCCTCGTCTTCGGCCAGGTCCACGGCATGACGCTCGGCTTCGGCACGACGCTGATCGGCGAAGCTGTCGACTACGCGATCTACTACCTCGTGCAGGCGCACGGCGGCGCGGGCTCGGCAGCACGCTGGCAGCGCGAGAGCTGGCCGACGGTGCGGCTCGGCCTCTTCACCTCGCTGATCGGCTTCGCGGCGCTGGTCTTCACGGGCTTTCCGGGTCTGGCGCAGCTCGGCGTCTTCTCGCTTGCGGGGCTCGCGGCAGCAGCTGCGACGACCCGCTTCGTCTTTCCCGTGCTCGCGCCCAATGGCGCTCCCGGTGCCGGCTTTCGCCGTCAGCTCGGCCGCTTCATGGCTGCGGCCGCGGCGATGTTGCCGCATGCCCGTGGCGCGGTGATCGCGCTCGCGGTTGCCGCCGTGCTCGTGCTCGCACTGTCGCCGTCCCCCTGGCGCGGCGAGCTGTCGTCGCTCAGCCCCGTGAGCGCCGACGCGCTCGCGCTCGATGCCAGCCTGCGTGCCGACGTCGGCGCGGCCGATGCCGGAACCCTCGTCGCCGTCTCGGGCGCCGACGAGAACGCGGCGCTCGCCGGCGCCGAGGCTGTCGCTGCGCGCCTCGACGCGCTCGTGCGCGACGGCGTGCTGCAGGGCTACGACTCGCCAGCCCGCCTCCTGCCGAGCGCGGCGACCCAGGAGCGGCGCCGGGCCGCGCTGCCCGATGCGGCGACTCTGGCTGCGCGGGTGGCCGAGGCGACGCGCGGCGGCCCGCTGCCGGCCGATCGGCTGACACCCTTCATCACCGACGTCGAGGCCGCGCGCCAGCTCGCGCCGATCCATCGCGCCGACCTCGCCGGCACGTCGCTCGCGACCGCCGTCGATGCCCTGCTGCTGCCGGGCGACGCCCAACGGCCCTGGCGCGCGATCGTCAACCTGCAGGCAGGCGACGGCGGTGCGCTCGACGTCGCCCGCATTCGCGCCGCCATCGGCGACATCGCCGGCGCGCGTGTCGTCGCCGTCCACGGCGAGCTCGACGCGATCTACGCGCGCTTTCTCCACGCGGCCGAGTGGCAAGCCGCGCTCGGCGCGGCCGCGGTCCTGGTCCTGCTCGCGCTTCATCTGCGCAGCCCGCGCCGGCTCGTCGCGGTGTCGCTGCCGATCGCCGCCGCAACCCTGGTCGTGCTCGCGTCGCTTGTCCTGGCCGGCGTCGCGCTCGGCATTCTCCATCTCGTCGGCCTTCTCCTCACCGTCGCCATCGGCTCGAACTACGCGCTCTTCTTCGATCACCTGCGCGCCCAGGTCGAAGTCGATGTCGACACGCTGGCATCGCTCCTGCTCGCCAACCTCACGACCGTCGCCTCGTTCGGGCTGCTTGCCAGCTCGACGATCCCGGTGCTCCAGGCGGTGGGCATCGTCGTCGCGCCCGGGGCACTGCTCTGCCTCCTGTTCTCGGCCGCGATGCTCGGCCGAGCCGCGAAGCGCCCGAAGGCGCATGGGAAGATCGCGCCGTGACGACACCCCGCAGTGGCCCGTGGCCGCTTTACGCCCGGCTGAGCATCGCCTGCCATGCGGGCGCCGGCATCGCCGTTGCCGCCGTGCCTTCGACGTGGCCCTGGGCGCTCGGCGCCGTTGCCGCGAACCACGCCGCCATCACCGCCGCCGGCCTCTGGCCGAGGTCGCGTTGGCTCGGCAGCAACTGGACGCGCCTGCCCGCGGCCGCCCGCCAGAGGGGCGAGGTCGCCGTCACCATCGACGACGGCCCCGATCCGGAGGTGACGACGCGCGTGCTCGACCTGCTCGATGCGCATCGGGTGCGGGCGAGCTTTTTCTGCATCGCCAGACAGGCGCGCCTGCATGCCTGGCTCTGTCGCGAGATCGTCGCCCGCGGCCACAGCATCGAGAACCACAGCGACGGCCATTCGCACGGCTTCTCGCTCCTCGGGCCTCGCGCGATGGCCCGGGAGATCGCGGCCGCGCAAGACAGCCTGGCCGACATCACCGGCCAGGCGCCGCGCTTCTTCCGCGCTCCGGCGGGACTTCGCAACCCGTTCCTGGCGCCCATCCTGGAACGGCTCGACCTGCAGCTGGTGAGCTGGACCCGGCGCGGTTTCGACACGGTGCGCTCCGACCCGGCCGCGATGCTGGCGCGGCTCGCCCGAGGCCTCGGCGCCGGAGACATCCTGCTCCTGCACGACGGCCATGCAGCGCGCACGCGCGACGGCGAACCGGTCGTCGTCGCGGTCCTGCCCGCGCTGCTCGAGCGAATCGCGGCGCTCGACCTGTCGCCGGTCACCCTGCCGGCGTCGCTTCGTGTCGCAACGTCCGGCGAGGTGGCCCCCGCATGAGCCGGGCGTCGCTCGCCCCGGCGACCTGGGCCACCGTGGTCGAGACGGCAAGCGCGCCCTACCGCAGCTCCGGCCGCTTCGCCTGGCATTTCGCGCGGGGCAAGCTGAGCCACGATCCGGTCTTCGGCCACCTCATCGCACGCGGCCTGATCGCGCCCCGTTCGCGCGTTCTCGACATCGGCTGCGGCCAGGGCCTGCTGGCGAGCGTGGTCAGCGCGGCCGCGTCGCTGGCGTCGCAGGGGCGCTGGCCGAGCGACTGGGCTGCAGCGCCCGTCGACGTTCGCATCGCCGGCATCGAGGTCCTCGCCCGCGACGTCGCCCGCGCCCGCGCCGCGCTCGGCGACGGCGCCGAGCTGCTGTGCGCCGACATGCGGACGGCCGACTTCGCCACGGCCGACACGGTCGTCCTCCTCGATGTCCTGCATTACCTGAGCGTCGCCGAGCAGGACGCCGTGCTCGTGCGCGTGCGGGCCGCCCTCGACGACGGCGGTCGCGTTGTCCTGCGCATCGGCGATGCGTCGTCGCGCCGACGATTCGCGGCGAGCGGCTGGGTCGACCGTCTCGTCACGCTCGCCCGCGGCCAGGGCTTCGGCCGCCACGCCGGCCGCACGCTGGCGTCGTGGCAGGCGCGACTGCGCGAGCTCGGCTTCGCCGTCGCGAGCGAGCCGATGCAGAAAGGCACGCCGTTCGCGAACGTCCTCCTGGTCGGCACCGTGATTGGCGGAGCTGCGAAGACATGAAGCCCGAGACGCTCGACCACGCCGGGATCGCCGCGCTCGTTCCGCACCGCGGACCGATGTGCCTGCTCGACCGCATGACGTCGTGGAGCGAGACCGGCATCGAATGCATCGCGGTCGGCCATCGCGATCCGGCGCATCCGCTGCGCAGCCGGCGCGGCCTGCTCGCGAGCGCGGCGATCGAGTACGCCGCACAGGCGACGGCGGTCCACGGCGCGCTCTGCGCGAAGGCCGCCGGCGACCGTGCAGCGCCGGGCTTTCTCGCCAGTGCGCGCGACGTCCGCCTGTCGCGCCTGCGCCTCGACGATCTGCCCGATGCCGCGTCCGACGAGCTCGTCGTCAGCGCCGAGCGACAGGCCGCCGACGCATCGCGCATCCTCTACGCATTCCGCGTCAGCCACGACGGCCAAGAGGTCGCGAGTGGCCGCGTCGCGGTCGTCCTGAATGCGGCGCGGGAGCCGACGGCATGAGCGAGGCCGCGAAGACCACGCCGCGACGACGCGCCCTGGTCACCGGTGCGAGCGGCGCGATCGGCAGCGCCATTGCCGAGCGACTCGGCCACGACGGCCTGCACGTGATCGCCCATGCCAACGGCCGGCTCGACGCCGCCGATGCGGTGGCGGCCCGGATCATCGCCGCCGGTGGCAGCGCCGAATCGGTCGCCTTCGACGTCACCGATCACGACGCGTCGCGCGCGGCGGTCGACAAGCTGCTGCAGGCGGGCGCGATCCAGGTCGTCGTCAACAACGCCGGCGTCCACGACGACGCCGTCTTTCCGGCGATGCGCGCCGAGCAGTGGCGCCGTGTCATCGACGTCTCGGTCGACGGCTTCTTCAACGTCACCCAGCCGCTCGTGATGGCGATGATTCGCACCCGCTGGGGCCGGATCGTCAATGTCTCGTCGATCGCCGCCATCACCGGCAACCGCGGCCAGGTGAACTACGCCGCCGCGAAAGGCGCGCTCAACAGCGCGACCAAGTCGCTCGCGCTCGAGCTGGCGAGCCGCGGCATCACCGTCAACGCGGTCGCGCCCGGGATCATCGACTCGGGCATGGCCGAGGCCGTGTTCGATCGCGCGACGATCGACCGGCTGGTGCCGATGAAGCGCGCCGGCACGGCAGGCGAGGTCGCCTCGCTGGTCGCGTTCCTGGCTTCCGACGAAGCCGGCTACATCAGCGGCCAGATCGTCTCGATCAACGGCGCGATGATCTGACGCGAGCGGCGCCGAGAGCCGCCGTTCGCGTCCGCGCGTGACCTACTTCGACGGGCTGCTTGGCCCTTGACCGGCGGGAACCAGTTCGCCTTTCTTGTTGGCTGCGCGCGTTTCGGCCTTGCGCTCGGCACGGGAACGCGTCGTCGGCTTGGCCCGGATCGCGTTGTCGGACCGATTGCTCGCGCCCGCCGGCGTCAGCTCGCCGGCCTTCTCTGCGGCGCGCGTGGCCTTCTTGCGGTCGGCGCGATTGACGGGCGTACCGGTCGGCGCGTGGAACTTGGGCCCGTGGACGCCGGGACCTGGAATCTCCCCGGCCTTCTCGGCTGCGCGCGTCTCGGCCTTGACGTCGGCACGGGTCGGCGCACTGGCCTGCGCTTGCGCAACCTGCCACGCCATCGAGGCGGCGCCCATCAGGACCGCCACGACTGCGAATTTCGATCTCATGTCGTCCCCTCTTGAGTAGCGACCCTCGGTCGCCGGATTCAATCTTCCTCCGGATCCGGAGTCCTCGACGAGGACGCGGCCTATTCCGCTCAATGGCGACGGAACGGGGCGCGCCCGCGCAGCCTGGCGGCCAGCAGCTGCGGCAGCCTGAGCACGAAGCCGCAGAGCAGGCGAAAGTGCATCCAGGTCAGCAGGACGTTGTCGCGGCCGTAGCGGAAGTGCGACACGCCGCCCTCGTCGGCGCGCAGGTACTTGACCGGCGCATCGATGTTGATCGGCGTCACGCCCCGCCAGGCGAGCCGGACCACGGCCTCGGTGTCGAAGTCGAATCGGCGCATCCAGCGGTGCGAGCGCATCACGGCGATCAGCGGCGCGATCGGATAGACGCGAAACCCGTACAGCGAGTCGCCGATGCCGGCACCGAGCGTCTCGACGTCGGTCCAGCCGTTCGACAGACGCCGGCCACGCACGCGCAGGAGCGGCGCCTCCGGGCCGAAGACGGGCCGGCCGAGGATCATGGCATCGGGCCGTGCGATGGAAGCTCGCATGAACGTTTCGATCAGGTCGGCGGGGTGCTGGCCGTCGGCGTCCATCGTCAGGGCGTGGGTGAAGCCAGCGGCGTGCGCGGCCTCGAGACCGTGCAGCACGGCCGCGCCCTTGCCGACGTTGCGCGGAAGCACGTCGACGCGCAGGCCGGGATCGCGGTCGGCGAGCTCGCGCAGCAATGCATCGCTGCCGTCGTCGCTGCCGTCGACGACGACCCACACCGGTGTCCAGGCGCGACGCGCGTCGCGCACCGTGCGCACGACGAGCGCACCGGTGTTGTAGCTGGGGACGAGAACCAGATGCGTCGCGCGAGCCGGCGTTTCGGTCGCGCCGCTCATCGGCGCAGTTCCTCGCCGAAGTAGATCTCGATCCGGCGCAGCTGGGCGCGATGGTCGGCCTCGGGCTCGAAGCGTCGGCCGAGCCGCAGCCGGATCCGCACCGGTATGGGCGGCGCCTTGAGGAGGGGCCAGCCCTTGGTGAGGTAGGGCGAATCGCTCTCGATCACGACCGTCTGGATCGGCGCGCACGCGAGATGGGAGATCAGTGCGATTCCCGGCTTGAAGGCATTGACCGTGGCGCCGACGGTGCGCGTGCCCTCGGGAAAGAGGATGAGCTGGTTCCCCTCGCGCAGCGTGGCCACGGCATCGCGCACCATGCCTCGGCCGACGTCGTTGCGGATGTACTGCGCGAGGCGCGCGCCGCTGCCGAGGAAGAGGTTGCGCATCAGCTCGGCCTTCATCACGCAGACGCCGCGCGGCAACCGGGCGACGACGACGAGCGCATCGAGCATCGTCGGATGGTTGGCCGCGACGATGAGGCCGCCGGGCTCGTCACGCAGGGTGTCGAGCTCGCCGGCGTCGATGCGCATCAGGCCGAACGCCTGCGCCGTGGTCCAGCAGCAGCGGTAGATGAACGACACCATCAATCGTCCGAACGGGCCCGACGTCGACTTCGGCATCACGACCGCGAGCACCGGGGCGATCAGGCTCCAGACGAGCGACATCGCGCCCAGCTGGACGATGACGCCGGCGAAGAGGAGGCGATGGCGCAGGCCGGGAGGCCTGCCGGCATCCGCGCTCAGTCTTCGCTGCGCACGCGCTGGCTCGAAGTCGCGAAGATCCATGAGATGCCGAAGCCGGCGGTGACGCCGGTGTCGCGCCGCACCAGCGGGCTGGACGCGAAGGTCGCTCCGTGAAGGTCGTCGTAGCGAATGAACCCGCCGAGCCAGGCGTTGCCGATGCGGCGCGAGAAGGCGACCGTCGCGCGCCAGCCGGCGTAGCCACCGGGCGCGTCGTACGCGGCCCGCGTCGCCGTCGCGAACTCCGGCCGGACGCCGTAGAAGTGCTCGTGGTAGCGCCGGTCGGCGAAGAGCGGCCCGGCCAGGAGGCCGAGGTTCCAGGCGCCGGCGAAGCGGCGCACGTCGAGGTTGACGTTGGGCGAGAAGGTGATGCCGATCGCTTTCGGCGAGCGCTCGAGCGTGATCGCCTCGCGAACCGGCAGGCGCAGGTCGATCTTGAACTGCTTGTCGCCCGACTCCCAGAGCTCGACGTTCAGGTTCGGCCCGATCTCGAACGTGCCCTTGAGGTCGGGCATGCCGCGCCGCGCCACGTTGTCCTGGCTCTTGCTCGGCACCGAGGCCGACAGGCTCAGGTCGGCGACGACGCGCTTGCCCGCGAACAGGATCGCGCGCGCGCCGTCGCGGTCGGCGCGCAGGAACCGGCCGCGATAGGCCACGAAAGGCAGCGGCAGGACGTGCGTGCCCGACTGGTCGGAGCCGCGGTAGTCGGGGAAGCGGACGGCGGCGGCGCCGAGGCCGACCTCCCAGAGCGGGTCGCCCACATCGGCGCCTGCAGCGCCGAGCCGGGTCACGGGTCCCTCGACCACCGGGCCGGGCAGCGGCACGTCGTCGGCCCGGGCGGTCGGCGCGAGCACGACCGCCGCCGCGAGGGCCGCGGCCCGCCGCGTTCGCATCGCCAGGCCGGGTCTCACGATGCCGGGGCCCCGACGTCGCGGATGTTGATGCGCCGGCGCTGCCACGCGCGCACGGTGCGACGCAGGTTGCCGAGCGAGACGATGTAGTACAGCGCCTTCAGCACGCGGATCGAGCCCCAGATCGGGGTGCGGCCATAGACGTCGCCGGCAAGCAGCGAGATCAGCGCTTCCTTGACGCGAAACGGATTCTGCGGCGACATGAAGAACTCGCGCAGCGTCGGATTCGTGACCCGGAAGATGAACCACGAGAACTCGCGCGGGCCGTGCCGCACCTTTCGGTCGAAGCCGCGCTGCAGCGCCTTCGCCTCGCGCCTGCCGTCGAGCACGGCGGCGACGACATCGGCGCCGTCGAACGCGTTCTGCATCGCGAGGTAGACGCCCGACGAGAACACCGGATCGATGAACGCGTAGGCGTCGCCGATCATGAGATACCGGTCGCCGCTGCTTCTCGCGCTCAGATACGAGTAGTTGCCCGTCGCGTGGACGCGGTCGTCGACCAGCGTCGCGCCGGCCAGGCGCTGCTCGAGGGCGGGACAGAGCGCCACCGTGTCGCGAAAGAAGTCCGGCAAAGGCTTGGTGCGCGACTTCAGGTAGTGAGGCCAGCACACGGCACCGATGCTGGTCGTGCCGTCGGCCAGCGGAATGAACCAGAACCAGCCGTGCTCGAACCAGAAGATGGTGATGTTGCCCTCGAGCCTGCCGGGCAGGCGCTCGGCGCCGGTGTAGTGGGCGTAGAGGGCGGAGCTGTTGTGGCGCGCGTTCTTTTCCTTGCAGCGCAGCTGGTTGGCCAGCAGCGTGTCGCGGCCCGACGCATCGACGACGAACCGGGCGCGCCATCGGCGGCGCGCGCCGTCGTCGAGCTCGACCTCCGCGGTCGCGCCCTCGCGGTCGAACTCGATGCCGCGGACACGGTGACCCTCGAAGGTCCGGGCGCCGGCAGAGGCGGCGTTGCGAAAGAGAAGCTCGTCGAGCTGCGAGCGCCGGACCTGCCAGGCGTAGGGCATCGACTTGTCCCAGGCCTCGACGAACTCCATGAACTGGGGCTGCTCGTGATCGGGAGAAACGAACTCGACGCCGTACTTGGCCATGCCGATGGTCTCGACCTGCTCGCGCACGCCGAGCCGATCGAACAAGGCCGCGTTGGCCGGCAGGAGCGACTCGCCGATGTGAAAGCGCGGATGCACCAACTTCTCGACGAGCACGACATCGCGGTTCTGCGCGGCGAGAAGGGCCGCGATCGTCGAGCCGGCCGGACCTCCACCGACGACGAGAACGTCGCACTCCAGCGCGAAATCGGCCGGCCGGGGCTCGGCAAGGGATGGCTTGGGCTGCACGGGGCCGTTCTCCAGTCTCTCTCGGGTCCTTGCGCAGCGAAAGGTTCGCCGCGCGGCGTGCGTCGCGATGGAGGCGGATTCTAAAGGTCTGGGCCGGCCCCCCAGCTTTGCGGACGCGCGTCGCGCGGCCTACGGATCCGCCGCCGATGCGGTTACTCGCCCAGGTAGGCGGCCCGGACCTTGGGGTTGGCGAGCAGGGCCTTGGCGGCACCGCTCATGGTCACCTCGCCGCTGTCCATGACGTAGCCGCGCGAGGCGAGCTGGAGCGCGCGGCTCGCGTTCTGCTCGACCAGCAGGATCGTCGTCCCCTCGCCGTGGATCTCGCTCACGACCTCGAAGATCTTGTCGACCATGATCGGCGACAGGCCCATGGACGGCTCGTCCATCAGGAGCACCTTCGGTTGAGCCATCAGCGCGCGGCCCATCGCGAGCATCTGCTGCTCGCCGCCGCTCATCGTGCCGGCGAGCTGGTTGCGACGCTCCTTCAAGCGCGGAAAGATCGTGAAGACGCGTTCGATGTCGGTCGCGATGCCGGCGACGTCGTCGCGCACGAAGGCGCCCATCTGCAGGTTCTCCGTGATCGACATCCGGGTGAACGTGCCGCGCCCCTCGGGCACCATCACGAGACCCTGCTTGACGAGGTCCCACGGGCCCTGGCCGCGGATGCTTCGCCCGAGGTATTCGATCTCGCCACTGGCGGCCGGCTGGATGCCGGTGATGGCCTTGAGCGTCGTCGTCTTGCCCGCGCCGTTGGCGCCGATCAGGCTGACGAGCTCGCCCTCGGCGACGTCGAACGACACGCCCTTGACCGCCTGGATGCCGCCGTAGGCGACCCTCAGGTTCTTCACGCTCAGCAGCGTGCGCCCCGGCCCGGAGGACATTGCGGCGGCAGCGGAGGCGGAGGCGGGAATGGCGGCCATGTCAGTGGGCGGTGTGGCCAGCACCGAGATAGGCCTCGATCACCTTCTCGTTCTTCTGCACTTCGGCCGGCGTGCCCTCGGCGATCTGCTTGCCGTAGTCGAGCACGGTGACGCGGTCGCACAGGCCCATCACGAGCTTGACGTCGTGCTCGATGAGCAGGATGGTCCGCCCGTCCTTGCGGATCCGGTCGATCAGCTCGCGCAGCGTCACCTTCTCGGTCGCATTCATGCCGGCCGCGGGCTCGTCGAGGGCGATCAGCTTCGGATCGGTCGCGAGAGCGCGCGCCACCTCGAGCCGGCGCTGGTCACCGTAGCTGAGGGTGCGCGCCTTGTATTCGGCAAAGCCGCCGATGCCGACGTAGTCGAGCAGTTCCTGCGCGCGGCCGGCGATCGCCGCTTCCTCGGCCTTGAAGCCGGGTGTGCGGAACACGGCGCCGATCAGCCCGGAGTGAGTTCGCACGTGGCGGCCGACCATCACGTTCTCCAGTGCGGTCATGTCGGAGAAGAGACGGATGTTCTGGAACGTGCGCGCGATTCCGGCCTGGGCAACTTCGTGCACGGCGCTCGGCTTGTACGGCTTGCCGCCGAGCTCGAACGTGCCGGTGTCGGGCGTGTAGAGACCGGTGAGGACGTTGAAGAAGGTCGTCTTGCCGGCACCGTTCGGGCCGATCAGGCCATAGACCTCGCCTTGACGGATCGTGATGCCGACATCCGAAAGCGCCTGGAGCCCGCCGAAGCGCTTGGACACGCCGGTGACGTGCAGGACCGAGGGGGCCTCAGGCATGACGCGTCCCGCTGGTCCGGTCGACGTTGGTCGCCTCGCTCGCGTCCGGATTGACCGGCTGCGGGACGGCGGGGTCGCCGTTCGCCATGTCGAGGTGGGCGGTGGAAGCGAAACGGCCATGCTCGGGCGCGGGCCAGAGGCCGCGCGGGCGCGCCAGCATGATGCCGATCATCGCGAGCGCCACCAGGAGCTGACGCAGGATCGACGCATCGAGGCGGCCGTCGGTCATCTGTTGCAGCGGCCCGGCGACATAGCGCAGCACCTCGGGCAACGCCGAGAGCAGGAGCGCGCCGACGATCACGCCGGGCAGGTGGCCGATGCCGCCGAGCACGACCATCGCGACGATCATGATCGACTCCTGCAGGGAGAACGACTCGGGCGAGATGAAGCCCTGGAAGCTGGCGAACATCACGCCAGAGACGCCGCCGAAGGTCGCGCCCATGCCGAAGGCGAGCAGCTTCAGATTGCGGGTGTTGATGCCCATCGCCTTGGCGGCGATCTCGTCTTCCCGGATCGCCATCCAGGCGCGGCCGATGCGGCTGCGCTCGAGCCGGTGGCAGATCACGACGGCGAAGATCACCAGGATCACGAACAGGAAGTAGTAGTTCGTCGTCTTCGGCCAATCGAGGCCGAAGAAATGATGGGTCTTGCCCAGGCTGACCCCGAAGATCGAGATCTCGTCGATGCCGCTGATCCCCTTCGGCCCGTTGGTGATGTTGACCGGCGCATCGAGGTTGTTCATGAACACGCGCACGATCTCGCCGAAGCCGAGCGTGACGATCGCGAGGTAGTCGCCGCGCAGCTTCAGGGTCGGCGCACCGAGCAGCACGCCCGCACCGCCGGCGACGAGCGCGCCGAGCGGGATCACGATCCACCACGGCGTATGCAGGCCGCCCGGGACCAT
>JBDTJD010000259.1:0-16668 GCA_039935975.1 Caldimonas sp. | reverse complement strand
TTCGCGTCGCAGGTGCGCCGGGCGCTGGCTGAAGACAGCCGTCGCGTTCACGCCCACCTCGCGGGGCTGCGCGACATCGAGTTCGCCGGAAAGCGCGGCGACCCCGGCCACGAACAATGGCAAGCCTGGTTGCAGTTGCAGGCGCTAAGCACCAGCGAGGTTCCGCCCGGCTTCGAACTGCCCTCCGCGGGTGCGGCCTGGAACGCGATCGTGAGCGACCTTGATCCGCGGTCTCGCTTTCGGGCATTCGAGGCAAGCACGATGATGGCTTTGCGCAAGAGCCTTCGCCGCGGCAGTGCGTGGGTGAACCACTCGATTGCTTTCCGCTCGCGCGAATCGATGCTCATCGCCTTGAAGGACTGGGCGGAATCGAAGGAACAGCATCTTCAGATCCTCGGTGTGCCGGCGCAGGCGACAGAGTATGTGGAGCCGATTCTGGCTGGCGTGTCCGTAGGTCTCTCGGCCCTGGCCGAAGCTGCCGGCCGTGGAAGCGTAGAGATCGGGGCCGACAAGCTGCTCCATCTGCCGCCGGTTCGTGCGCTGGACGAAGACGTCGAGCCGCGAAAGACTCGAGAGGCTGTCTTCAGGCACATTGGCCATGTGCAGCTGCCGGACCTGCTGATGGAGGTCGACGCGGCAACCCATTTCAGCGAGGCACTGCTGGCCCGGCGACCGTCGACGAGCAGCGAGCTGCTGGCCGTCTACGGCGCGCTACTTGCGCACGGAACGGACGTGGACGCCAAGGGCGTGGGCTCGATGATTCCGGGCATCGAAGCGGCGCACATCACCACGGCGATGCGTGCCGTCGAATTCAGCGGCAGGCTGCGTCGGGCCAACGAACGGGTGTCGGAGTACCAGAACGCCTTGCCCATCGCCGCCCTGTGGGGTGACGGCACGAAAGGCTCGTCCGACATGATGGCCCTGGATGCGAGCCAGCATCTCTGGACCGCGCGGGTGGATCCGCGGCGCCGCACCTATGCCGCCGGCATGTATACCCACGTTCGCGACCGATGGGGCCTGTTCTACGACCAGCCCATCGTGCTCAACGAACGCCAGGCGGGCGCCGCTGTTGAAGGCGTTGAGCAGCACAACCGCGCCGAGGATCGCATCCGTGTCTCGTTGCTTGCTGTGGATACTCATGGCGTCACGAACGTAGCCATGGCCGTCGCCAAGCTGCTGGGCTTCGATCTGTGCCCACGCCTGCGCGATCTCAGCGAGCGCAAGCTCTTCGTCCCCAGGGGCTGGCCGGTACCGGAAAGCCTGGAGACGGTCACGGTGCGCAGGGTCTCGGTGAAGGCGATCGAGCGCGGATGGGACGACCTCGTGCGCCTCGTCGCCTCGATCCGGGCCGGCAAGGTTTCGGCGGCACATGCCATCCACCGCCTGGGCTCGGCTGCCGTCGGCGATCCATTGCATCGCGCTGCGGAACATCTTGGGCGTCTGCTGCGGACACTGTTCTTGTGCGACTACCTGACGATTCCGGACTTCCGGCGCGAGATTCACACGCTGCTCAACCGCGGCGAATCGGTGCACCAGCTGCAGCGAGCGATTCACGGGGGACACGTGGCGCCGGAGCGAGGCCGGCGGCCTCAGGAGATGGTGGCCATCTCCGGCGCGCACGCGCTGCTGACCAATATCGTGCTGGCATGGAACACGAGCCGCATGGACGCCGTCGTGGCTCTTCTTGAGAGTGATGGCGTGCGGATTGAGGAGGACTGGCTGCGGCGAATTGGGCCGGCGCATTTCTCGCACATCAACTTCCGGGGAACGTTCAGGTTCGATCTCGATAGGTATGCGGCCTTGCTAGTGGAACGCCCCATCGGCGATGCGGTGGTCAAGCAGCGGCATTGAAGCGCCGCTTGTAGACCGAGCGCTGGTGGAACCGAAGGGCGCGAGCGCGGTTCGGATCGCCTTCGAGCGGACTGGTGATGGGAGGCGGCTGTCTAAGCGTGTCAATTTGCGCCGAAAAGCCGGTGCCCGGCAAAGTGCCGCTTTGGCAAGTGTCTGTCGCGAATGGACTGTCTGTGGTCGACCGTGTCAATTTCAGGGAAGATACGATTACCCCCGCCAGGGCAAGCTCACCGACTCGGCGTTCGGTTCCCGCGGGCGCAACGATCCAGAGCGCATGCCGGCAAAGCTGTCAAACGCAGTAAAGATGAAACCCCCACCAAGCCCTGCCCCACCGGCAAATGGGCGTTTTGTATTAACTTCGCTGGAATCGCGATTCTTGTAAAGTTGCAAAGTTCGTTGGAATTGCACTAAAGATGGGACACTTGAAGGTCCGAGACTCGGCTCTTATCCAGATGCTCGGCGTTGAGGTTTGACGTGCTCCACTCTGCGCATCCAGGTTGATCGCTCAACCGAACTGACACGGCGCTAGGCGGATTGTGCAGACGACTACGTCGCCATCACCGGCATCGGGCAAGACAGGAAAACCGGCCAGCACGTCGGAATTTCCCGAACATTGCGCCGCCGACGTGGAGTGACCGCGTGGCGCAATGGTTGCCGCACCACCTCGCCCTGTTGGCAAAACTCAATGACCGCATGACCGCATGCATGAACTCGCGGCGCAACTAACTGCCGTACGGCGAAGCAGTGAGTCCCACGGCCTTCGCAATTTCAGCGTAAAAAGCGACCCTGAATTTGCAACTTTAGTGGAGGTTTGCCTAAGTGCTTGTCGAACAAGGCGATTTTCCCGCGACATCCGGAGAATTCGCGAAATTCTCAACTTTACCCACACAACCGTCTCAACTTCACTGCGTTCGACAGCTTCGAGATCGGGGTCCACTCTCTGCGAGCGACGGGAGCCACCAACGCGCTCGACCACCAAGCCGACATCGCCAAGGTCCAGGAATGGCTCGGTCACGCGAACATCGCGACGACCCGGATCTACGACCGTCGAAAGACGAGGCCCGAAGACAGCCCGACGTTCAAAGTTGCGTATTAGCAGAGGTGGCCGAAGAGGCCGCCTGCTTGCTTTTGGAACGGATGAGTTTGGCGCCTCGTCGAGGATTCTCCATAACCTATTTGTGGCACGTCGGTATCACCAGGTAGGGCTTCCGAGTCCGACTCATTGGACACCGCAACCAACCGCCTCATCGACCAGATCCTACAAGGTGACCGCTAGGCCTATGCCCAGCTGGTTGACCGCTACCAGGGCAGCGTTTTCGCCTTCCTTTGGCGGATGGGCATGCGCCGCGCCGTCATCGAAGAGCTGGCGCAAGAAACCTTTGTCCGCGCCTGGATCCACCTGGGCGACTTTCAACCGGGGCGGTCGGCGTTCTCGACCTGGTTGTTCGCGATCGGCCGCAACTTGGCCTTGAATGAGATCGACCGCGCCGGAAATCGCCTGGAAGTCGCCGCTGACGAAGACATCGAGACTACCTGCGACGACGACACCCCACCAGCTGCGCTGGAACGAAAGCGCAGCCGGACACGAATCATTGTTCGACGCCGTCGACGAAGGCGTCGCCGACCGAGAAATCGCGATAAGTCGACATGTGGTCTAGTTGCATGGCATGAACGAAGAAGTGGCAACGTTGTACCGGCAAGAGGGCCGGCGGGTGTTCGCGACGCTGTTGCGGCTTCTGGGCAGTTTCGACCTGGCTGAAGATGCCTTGCACGACGCCTTTCTTGCCGCTTCTGAACAGTGGCCGAGCATGGGCACCCCGGTCAACCCGGTGGCATGGCTCGTCTCCACCGGGCGATTCAAAGCCATCGACCGGATCCGCCGTGACGGGAGATTCGTCGCGTTGGACGAAGAGGCCAGCGAGCGAGTCGAGGCGATGGCCGACGACGCAGCGGGCTGGGAGCAGCGCTGGGACGAACGCGAGGCGATCGAGGACGACCGCCTGCGCCTGGTCTTCACTTGCTGCCATCCCAGCCTGGCCGAGGAAGCGCGCATCGCTCTCACGCTGCGCGAGGTGTGCGGCCTGACCACGGAAGCCATCGCTGGCGCATTCTTGATTCCTACACCGACCCTGGCGCAGCGAATCGTCCGAGCCAAGGCCAAGATCACCTCCGCACGCATCCCCTACGAGGTGCCGACGCCGGCCGAACGCCCGCTGCGACTGGCCAGCGTGCTGCGGGTCGTCTACCTGGTCTTCAACGAAGGCTACTCGGCGCACGCCGCGGAGCTGTCGGACGAAGCGATCCGGCTGGCGCGGCTGCTTCTGGCGCTGCTTCCGGAGCCCGAGGTGCTGGGCCTTCTGTCACTGCTGCTGCTGCACGACGCACGGCGCGACGCACGCGTCACCGCCGCAGGCGAGTTCGTGCCGCTGGAAGAGCAGGATCGCTCGCAGTGGAACCATGCTGCCATCGCGGAAGGTTGCGCTCTGGCCGAGGCGGCATTGTCGCGGCCTGGCTTCGGTCCCTACGCTTTGCAGGCGGCCATCGCCGCTGTGCATGGCGAAGCGCCCAGCGCCGCGGCGACCGACTGGCCGCAGATCGTGGGCCTGTACGACGCGCTCCTGCGCATCGAACCTAGCGCCGTGATTGCGCTCAACCGTGCTGTCGCCGTGGCGATGCGCGACGGCCCCGAAGCCGGCCTGGCCCTGATCGAGCCGCTGATGTCTGCCTTGCCGGAGTACCCTGCAGCCGCAGCAGCTTCGGCCGACCTGTGCCGCCGCGCCGGCAGGCTGCAGGAAGCGCAGGCGCATTACCGCGCCGCGGCTTCCCTGGTGCGCCAGGAACCCGAGCGCCGCTTCCTGCTGCGTCGGCTGGTCGAAATGGGTGGCTGAATTATTTCCGTCGAACTGTCGAAAGCCGTCAGGGCCGTTCGACTACCCAGGTCGGCCCATTGAGCCGCCCCCTTCTGACACAGGAGCCCCATGCCAACCACCCTGACCCCCTATCTGAGCTTTCGCGGCAACACGCGCGAGGCCTTTGCCTTCTACGAGAAAGCGCTCGGCGCCAGGATCGAAGCGATGATGAGCTACGCCGACATGCCTGCGCCGGCAGCAACCGACGCCGGCTGCGGCGACGGCGCGCGCCCCGACGGCGACGGCATCATGCATGCGCGTCTGGCGCTGCCGGGCGGTGCCATGCTCTTTGCCGGAGATATTCCTCCGGGCCTGCCGTACGAGGGGGTGAAGGGCGTGATGCTCGCGGTCCAGTACGACACCATCGACCAGGCGCAAAGCGCCTTTCACGCGCTGTCGCAAGGCGGCCAGGTGACGATGCCGCTGGCGCCTGCGTTCTGGGCCAAGACCTTCGGCATGCTGACCGACCGTTTCGGCGTGAGCTGGGGGATCAACGGTGCGCCCATCGCAGTGGCGCCGGCACATTGAAGTACCTCTGTCTCGTCTATCTCGACGCCGCCCACTGGGATGCCTGCAGCGACCAGGTGTGTGCCGACTATGTGCAGCAGCTGGACGGCAGCCGCCGGCTGCTGGCGGCGGAGCCGCTGCATGGCACGCACACCGCCACCACGGTGCGCGTGCGCAACGGCGAGATGACGCTGTTCGACGGGCCCTTCGCGGAAACCAAGGAGATGCTGGCCGGTTTTTATCTTGTCGAGGCGAAGGATCTCAACGAGGCGATCCAGCTCGCCGCCGGGATTCCGCCGGCACAGCACGGCAGCATCGAGGTGCGCCCGGTGCGCGAGCTGCGAAGGAGTCGACCATGAAGTTCATGATTTTGGTCAAGTCCAACCCGGATATCGAAGCTCGTCTGGCAACGATGAGCGAATCCCAGATTCAGCACCAGATGGCCGAGATGCAGCTTTTCAACAACGAGCTCAAAAAGGCCGGCGTGCTGAAGGACTGCGCTGGCCTGCGCCCGAGCAGCGAGGGCAAGCGGGTGCGCTTCGACGGCGAGTCGCGGACTGCCGTCGACGGGCCGTTCACGGGGGATCTCGTTGCCGGCTATTGGATTTGGGAGTTGCCCTCCGCCGAACAGGCTGTTGCCTGGGTCAAGCGGTGTCCGAATCCCATGCCGGTGCCGTCCGAGATCGAAATCCGACCTCTCTGACCCGAGTGGCTCGCCGAGGCCTCAACGCCCCGTCGTGCTCGTGTTCGTGCGTCGTTGAGGCCGCCCGGGAGAGCACTCTCACCCCTACGGCACGATCGTGATGCATGCCGGATCGCTTTGGGCGATCAGATTTCCGAGACTGTCGTATCCGTCCACCAGGTAACAGTAGGTTTGATCGTAGACGACAGAGCGGTCGATGAGAGTCGTCGATGTGACGTAGGAGGCCAGCACGTAGCCATCCCGGCTGACCGTGAAGTCGGTGACATACGGATCGTCGGTCCAATCCACCTGCACGGTTTGCGGACCGGTTCGAGTCAGCACGATGCCCAGCGCCGTGATCGGCGGGGGCGGGGGTACGACGACGACGACGCCGGACCCACTGTCGCCTCCGCCGCCGCAACCGGCGATCAACGCCACGGACATCAATCCAAGGGCAGCTGCAAAGCGTCGAATGAAGTAGGACATAGGTGCCATCACTGATCTCCCGTCAAGGCGCGACAACCGGCCGGGCCGAAATCGTCAGCTGGGACGAAGACAAGTAGAGGAGCGGCTGCCCCCCCAGCGGCGAATCGACTCGAAGCAGCAGGAACCTGTTGAAGGGTCGGTCGACGGGAAGGTTGGCCAAGACCGATGCTGGCGGGAGCGCGTCGCTCTTCAACAGTCCGGGCGCTCCCCGAAGGTCGGCGCGCTGTGCCGTCTGATGGACTTGCACCCAGCTGACTTGCATCGTGCCGAGCGCCGTCCGCGCCGAGGTTTGCATCCGGATCGACTCGCGCTCTGGAAACCCCAGGCCACCATCGCTGACAACAAGCTCTGCGCGATCAACAGGAAGATCCAGGGCCGTGGTACCGACAGTCAGCCGGAACGACCGGATGGACGCGCCGTAGCGGCCGACGTAGGGATCAGGATCCGAATCCGCCGCTCGATCCTCGTAACGGACCTGAAAGGACCAGATGCCGGAGGCGAGGTCTGTCTTGGTGAACGGCAGCTGCGCAGGCAGTTTCGACCTCTCTTCGGGCGGTAGCGGCTTGAAGGTTCCAGTGCCGATCAACTCGAATTCCGCGGCGCAAACTGCCTGAGCGAAGCCCATGCCAAGCATGAGAGCGGACAGCCAGAAACCGTGGCGAATCGCGCGCGGTCGGCTCGTCGTGGTGGAAGAAGGTTTGAGCAATCGCATAAAACGTGCCTCGTCGATTTGAACGATGAGTTGGACAAGACTGCAGAAGCCGGTCAGTTCTCGACCCAGTGCCCCCTGACCCATACCCAATCAGCACCGCCCCATTGCCAGTGGCCCTGGACATAGACGCGCGCGTTGGCCGGAGCGGGAGGAACAGGCTCGACCAGGACCGGCGGCATCGGTCGGACCGCCGCTTGAGCGTAGTACCCTGGTTGCCAGCGCCATTGGTCCGTGCGCCACGCGTAATGTCCTGGCACCCAGTTGTAGCCGGCGCCCGGCGGCGGCGGGCGCACTTCCGTGACGGGTGCGGGCATGTCACGGTATCCCGCCCGGGGCGACGCTCCTTCAGGAGGAAGGACCGTGCAGGAGGCGAGAAACAGCACTCCGATCAATGAACCCGTGACAACCAGTTCGCGTTTGATAAGCATTTGCTCTCCTGCGTTGAGCATTGATCCTGATAACGCGGCGCAAGCGGGATTTGCCGACAAGATCCACCTGACTTAGGGAGGCTTTTGGCGCTGCACGGTAAACGTCGCACTCGCAAAAACACGCTGGGCGGCTATTCGATTTTCCGAAGCGACGACAACTGCCTCGCCAATCCGCCGATACGGGCGTAGCGGCCTGGTGTGAAGACGGCGCATCGCCCTGCGTATCCAGCGTCGGTGCAGAGTTCCCAGGTCCCGCCGTGAACGATCAGCGAAGCCGCCCGGTCGTTGAAACCCAGCGGATCCAGATTTGGGGTATCACGTTGGGTATTGAAGTGCGTTCCCATGAAGTCCGGATCCGCGAACAACTCGACGCCTGTCGATGCGGCAACTTGCGAGGATCTGGATGGCACCGGCGACGGCGGCGTTTCAGGGTCGCCAGGCCGGATCGACGCGATCGAACGACGAAATCCCTGGGCGATCAAATCATCGTGACGCCCGGGGCCGAACACACCGCACTTCCCGCGGAAGAACTCTCGACTGCACAGTAGCCACGTTCCGGACTCGACATACATCGACTCGGCAACGCCGCTGAAGTTGCTCCTTGCCAGATCTGACACGGGCGCGCTCACCGCGAGCGCGTCACCCCTCAGGCCAGGCTCGGTGTAAAGAATCGCCCGCCCGTGCGTCCCATCGACCGTCTTGCCACCTCCATAGCCTGGGCTGATGACCACGGGTGCCTCGGCAACGGCTCTCACCAACCGTGCGGACGAAACCTCCTTCGTCATCTCATAACCCAAGTCCGGATATCGGCCGGCGGCGTAACGTCGACACGTGCCACCGAAATCGATCTCTGAACAGAGGTCCCATGTTCCGGACAACACAATGACGCTGGAGGCGCGGTTGTTGAATCCACGCGATGCGAGCTCGGCCGCATCGGCGCTCAGTTGTAGATCGCGTCCTTCGAAGTTGGGGCGTCCGAACAGCTGAATCGCGCCTTGGCCGTAATTTCCGGGAGCGGCGCTTTGAGGGGGCGGTCCCGCTTCACGAGCTGAGCTGATCCGGCCGGCAAGGCGTCGATCCAGGGCTGCATACTCGCCCCGCCCGAAGGTCTGGCAGTAGCCGCGGAACTCGGCGTCGGAACAAAATTCCCAGGTGCCCGACACGACCACCACGCTCGACGCTCGGTCATTGAAGCCAATCGATGCGAAGTTGGGTGCGATCGATCGAAGGGTCAGCTGGGCTCCGCCAAAGTCGGGGGATTGATAGAGCGTGACCTCGGCCCCCTGCGCCACGGATCCCGCTACCAACACAGAACAGAGGCCGAGTGCGGCACACCAACGCGTCGTGTTTTTCATTGCTAGGCTTTCGAGGCGGCTGACGCGCCCAGTCTGCGTTGTGAATCGAGAACGGCAATCGGCTTTCTCCGCGCCTGTTGCACCCGTTGCGGCTTACCTCGTGTGCGATTGCTCCTACAAGGGTTCGGGAGCGTCTTCGGATCTGCTCGTGCGAGAGTCTTGTTGGGATGAGGAGCCTGAACGGCGTGGGCATCCGCACGTCATGGTGTCGAACGCAGCGAAGAACCGGGAATGCCGCCAACCATCAAGCGCGCTGGCCACGCGCAGGCGCCCGATGACGGCGCGCGCGACGAGGCGCGAGCACTGGAAATCATCGAGTCGACCGGCGCACGCAGTCGTTCGCCATAGAGCGCGAAGACGTCGATCGCTGCGCGGCACTGGCGGTCGACGCTCGGAGCCATCGCCAGGCTGACGAGAAAAGCGTTCCTGGCGTCACGCTCCCGCCCGGCCAGCGCGCTGGCGATCGCGAGGGTGGCCCAGTCCTCGCTGTGGCCCGTCGGATCGCGCGAGCCGCGCAGCGTCAGTGCATGAAGCGCGAGCTGCCGGGCCGACTCGGCCGCCGCGGGACGCTGCCGCAGCAACAGGAACGCGAGGTGGCCGGCGATGTCGGGATCGAGAGGATCGGCGCCGAACGCCCTCACCTGCAACTGCACCGCCTGCGCCGAGGCGCCATGGCGCCCGTATTCGGCTCGCGCAGCGTCGTCGAGAAGCCGCGCTTCTCCGGGCGATCTCGCCAGCGCCGACACCGGATCGTTGCCCGGCGCGCCGAGCGATGCGGCGGCGTCGAGGATGTCGTGGTCCGCGACGGCATCCTGCGAACGGCTGGCCACGAAGAGGACACGCGACACGAGGCGCTCGGCCCGTTGGGCGAGTCGCGGCAAGTGGTTGACCATCACGTCGCTGGCGCGGGAGGTGAAATCGAGCGGCTGGGCATCGGCAGGTAGCGCCGAACTGGACGCCTGGGCCGTGGGCAACACAGGCGGCGAGACGATCGCCGCTGGCGCTGCGCCCGGCGGCGGCTTGCCGGCCACCGCCCACGGATACGCGGGGTTGCCGGAGGGCGACGGCGGTCGAGAGACCGTGTGAGCCCGGGCCGCCTCGGCTTGCTGTTGGATCAGCGCCTTGACCCGCGCCTGGGCGATCACGGTCGCCCGCGACGGCAAGCCGTCAGCCTGCGCCGGCGTGTCGGCCGTTCGACCTTTCGCCGCGATCCAGATCTCGCGCCCACCGGTTGTGCCGGCGACGGGATGATCGCCGGGCCCCGTCAGGACAGCAGGCTTCACAGCGATGCGCGGCGGCTCCTCGCCGACGGGCGATCGCGGCGCGGCGGGGCGCAGGACGGGCGCGGCGATCGAAGATCGTGAAGGTGGCACGACGGCACTCGCCACGCTCGGCGCACGCGCACCGGGCGGCACGGTCGCTACCGACGGCACCGGCGCACTGTTCGGCGTGCTCGACGTGGAGGTGTTTCCCGCGCCTTCCGTGGCCGGTGACGCACTCTCGATGGCGATCGAGGGCGCCGGCGCCTTGGCGACCGAGATCGGTGCCATGACAGGGCCTCGCGCTGCGCTCGTGATCGCAGGCCGTGCGGCGCGGGTCGGCTCTGCCCCGTTGCGTGCGGCTTGCATGTCTTTCTCGGTCGGCCGCGTCAGCGGCCCCAACCAGGACTGGGCGCCCAGGGCGAGGCCGGCGAGCACGGCGGCAGCGGCAGCGGCACCCCACCAAAGCCTGCGCCCGCGACGCGAATCGACGCGTCTGCGGGCGACGGCCTTGAAGTCGACGTCGCTGCGGTCGATGCTGATCGGCTCGTGTGCGAAGGGCGGCGAGTCATCCGGTGCGACGACCGGAGTCGTCGACACGGCCAGAGGCAGCGCGATGCGCGTCACGGGCGTCGGGACGGCGCGGGCGGCGACGCCGGCGTCGATGGCGAGCGTCCAGCCGCGCTGCAGCGAGTGGCGCAGGTCGGGCTGCCCGAGGGGCTCCGAGGCGAGCGCGATCAGCTCGGCGTGCGGACGCGTGGCGGGCAGTTCGCTGTCGTGCACCTCGACAAGACGGCGCACGAGGGCACTCGCCTTCGCATGGCGGGCCTGCGTCCAGGCGCGATCCGCTGCGGCGTCGAGCTCGGGCAGGTAGCGCCACAGCATCGCCGCCAGACTGAAGAGATCGCAGCGCCAGTCGAGCTGTCGCGTCGGCCCGAGGTCGCCGAGCCGGCCGGCCTCGAGCGCTCGCAGCAGGCGCGGTGACTGGTATTCGTAATCCAGCTGGGCCGCGATCGGCAGGGCGCTCTTCAGTCGCTCGCCCGAGACGAGCGAGAACGCGAAGTCGATCAGCGTGATGTCCTCGAAGCGCGGATGCAGCGAGCGGCTGCCGGCGACCGGATCGAAGTCGGGTGGCCCGACCGGGATGCAGATGTTGTCGGCCTTCAGGTCGAGGTGGACGAGGCGCAACTCGTGGATCGCGTCGAGCGCGATCAGGCTGTGCCGCGCCAGCGACCACCAGTGGGCGCAGTCCTCGAACACGTTGTGCAGCAGGACGCCGTCGCGCTCGAGCGGCAACAGCGTCGCCCAGTGGTCGACGGTGATCCCGGCGTCGAAGGTCTGCACCAGCGCCGGCCGATCGGTGGCACCGCGGTCGAACTGAACGACGTCGGGCACCGGCTGGATGCCGTGACCGACGAGGCGCGCGAGGATGCGCCACTCGCGCTCGGTCCATTCGCGGAAGTCGCCTTCGGCGGTGGCGAGGAAGCGCTTGGTGTAGCGCCGGCGCTCGCCCGGCAGCGACGCTTCGCGATAGACCTCGACGTGGTCGCCGGTGACCATGCGCAGGCGGCTGCGTCCGAAGACGCGATCGATATCGCAAGGCGTCATGGCTGGCTCCGATGGCGGTTGAGGACGTTCGCCGAGGCAACGCGCCGATCGCCGCGGCCCGACGGCGGCGAGCGCTCGACCAGCAGCACGGTCGCATCGTCGGCGCTGCCGCGCGCGCGCGCCAGGGCGACCAGCGCCCTCCCCTTGCGCACGAGCGGAGATGGCTGGGCCAGCACGCGGCACCAGGCCTCGTCGTCGAGGTGCTTGTGGACGCCGTCGCTGCACACGGCCAGGACATCGCCCCAGCCGATCGCATGCAGTGCCGTGTTGGCGCCGGAAGTCGCGCCGTTGCCGACCATGCGTGCCGGATCGTCGAGCGATCCGCCGGACGGAGCGGCCTCGCCGAGATGACCGAAGGTGTCGTCGCGGGTCAGCACGCCGATCGTCGCGGGCGTCGCCGGCGACCAGTGGTAGACACGGCAGTCGCCGACCCAGCCGACGAGCCACGTGGCGGCGAGGCGATCGACCGGCGCGCAGAGCGCAACCGTCGCCGCGCCAGGACGATCGGTGAGCCGGGCGATCGCTGCGGCAATCATGCGATCAGCGCCGAGGATCGCGGCCGAGACCTGCTCGGGGTCGGGAACGCGGTCGGCAAAGACGTCGTGCAGGTGGCTCACGAGAAGAGTGCTCGCGACACGCGCCATCGCACCGCCGCCGACCCCGTCGGCAACGACGAACAGACGGTCGCTCCCGTCGAGCGGACTGTGCGCATCCTCGTTGACGCCGTGGTAGGTGCCGCAGGTCGACGCAGCGGCCACCGCCAGCCGCCTGAATGCGTTCGAATGGACGGCCTCGCCCGGTTCGCCCGGCAGTGCGCCGGCGTCGGTGGCGCGATCGGGTTCGAGCGGAGTGACCAGGCCGGACGTGGCGGACGAGTAAGTCATGTCAGTCGTCCACGCGGCGATGAAGGACGAGCGTGCAGCGCGGTTCCTCGGGCAGGGATCCGCCCAGCACCATCGTCTGGCCCAGGGCCCAGCGAAAGCGCGCACCGGCGCCGAGATGCTCGCCGTCGAGGTCGATGCCGTTGTCGCCGTGGACGATGCCGTGCGCCGCATGCTCGTCGATCGATTCGACGTCGATGTGATGGCCGGACACTCCGGCATGACGCCAGTCGATCACCAGCGTCTGGCCGCGCGAGCGCCCGATCGTGATCGGCAGCTCGCTGCGCCGGATCGCGTGGACGCGCGCGCCGCCCGCCTCCAGGGCGGTGATCTCGAACACCGGCTCGGTGGCGCGGGTCGTGTAGACCGCCGTGCGCGGCGTCGAGGGTGTGACGCGGAGCGGCGCCGCAGAGGGCAAGGCGACGGGCGTGGTCGCACTCGCCGGCCGGAGCCCGCCCGCAGCGCGCGTTGCGGGCTGCGGCACGGCGTGCAGCGCGATCGACGGGTAGTCGCCGGCGGGACCCTCGGCGCGCGCCGAGAGCACGATGCGTTGCGTCGGGTCGAGTGCGATCGAGTGCAAAGGATCGACAGCGGCGCGCTCCACCGCGTTGCCTTTCGCGTCGCTTCCGGGCGAGCCGGATAGAGGCTCGACGCGGGTCCCGTTGGTCGAGCCGACGTCGGCGACATGCCAGGTGCCGCGCTCGAGCCAGAGCTCGGCGTGACGGCGGCTCGTGTACGTCCCGTTGACTCGGATGTCGGCGTCACGACCTTTGCCGATGACATAACGCCGACCGGGGACGACTGCATGCAGCACGGCGCGGCGGGAACCGTCGCCGTCGGCGACGTCGAATTCATGGCGGCGGCCCGCGAGCGGAGTCGCCGGCGTCGGTTCTCCACGTGTGCCGCGCGCCGCGCCGACCGGCTGGTCGTTCTCGCTCCAACGACCCAGAACGCTGATTTCGTAGGGACGCGTCACCGCCGTCTCCGGCCCGGCGCGCAGAGCCGCGATCAGCTCGCGGTATTCGCCTTCCTCCTCGGCCAGGTCGCGCGCCTCGAGGTCGCACAGGCCTGCGAACTGCGAGAGATCGATGACGGCGGCGTTCGGCAGCCGGCCGATCACTTCGCGGGCGAGATAGCGCTTCACCTGCTCGGGCCGAAACTCCTGCATGAAGCGATGCAGCAGGTCTCGCGCCGCAGCGCCAGCGGGCGATCGGACGCCGATGGAAGTCAGCGTGAACCAGTCGCGATCGGCGATGACGACGTGCAGACGGACCTGACTTGCAACGAAGTGCTCCAGCTCGTCGCGCACGGCGCCGATCAGCGGCGCGTAGACGCCGAGGTGCTCGACGTCCACGAGCGACGGCTCGGCGAAGCCGCCCGCCTCGTGGCGCGTCCGGACCTCGGCATCAAGCCCCGGGTCTCCCCCGGGAAGGGTGTCGCGGCCGAGATCCGGCCGACCGGCGACGGCGCCGATGCCTTGAACGCGATGAAGAACCCAGGATTTCATGGACATGGTGAAACTTTCGCTGTCAGCTGCGATACGCCACCACCAGGGTGACGAGCGGGCCGCGGCTGCGCAGGTGGCGCACACGCGGAAAAGCGGGCAAACCGTAGGCCTCGTCGATGCGCTGGACGAATCGTCCCCAGGCCGGTTGCAGCGCATCGCCGGCGGCGACGCGCTGCTGCAGCGCCGGCAGCGAGAACTCGACGAGCAGCGCGATGCGCGACACATCGCCGACGAGGACGATCGCCCGCCGGAGCGCATCTTCGATGTCGGCGAGGCAGCGCTCGAACGGGCCGTCGAAAGTCCACACCAGCGGTGCCGGCAAATTCGACCGATGGGCCGTCTCGCGTCGGGCCCGGGCACTCATGGTGTCGCTCCATCGACGAAGCCGGTGTGACGACCCGCGATCTGCATGGCGATCTCGGCTGCAGGATTCGGCCCCATGTCGCCGGCGCCGTGGACGCGGCCGCTGGCGCTCAGCCAGTTGCGCTCCGCGAGGACGGCGATCGCTTTCGTCCACGGTCCGGTTGCGGTGCGATCGCCGCGGATCGCGGCGACGTACCACTTGTACGGCCGCAGCGAGCTGCAGACGCCGCGCCGGACCTCGGTCTCGCTGGCCTGACCGTCGCGGCACAGCCGCACGATCGTGTCGAGCGAGAGGCCATCGCTCGGAAAGCTGGGGGTGCCGGTCTTGCCGGCCAGCCAATCGATGCCGCGGCAGCGCTGCGCGTCGAACACCTGCTCGCACGCGCTCCGCGCCGTGCCGGCGCGGTGGCTGTACGACAGGCCGCTCAGAATGACCTCGGCCGCGCTGCGTGGCGGCGCGGCCGACGTGGCGCCAGCCCAGCGTTGCGCGTCGGCACGAACCGCATCGCTCGCAGCGGCTGCAATACCGTGCACCCCTTCGACGAGGTGCGGCGGCGGCACGCGGGTGGCGCCGTTGGCCGCGGCGGCGAGCGTGGCCATCATGCCGGCGACGCCGAGAGCGCTCGCCCGCGCGTGGCCCTGGCCCCAGCCTTCGGCGACGACGTCGACGACTCCGCCGCCCCGGCATTTCTCCCAGTCGTCGTCGCTCATGCGACGGCCATCGGCGCCCGCGGCACAGCGGCGCAGCACGTCGGCGTCGAGCGACGCCGCGGGCATCAGGTGCATCGGTGCCCCGAGGCGATGGCCGAGTGGCTCGCTCAGGAGCCGGCCGTAGGCGAAGACGGTCGGCCGGGGTAACGGCCGCGCGTCGAACACCCGCGCGGCGGCGCCATCCACGAGTGGCCGGCCGAAGAGCAGGTCGGCCTTGCCGCAGCTGTCGAGACCAGCGCTGCAGCCTGCGTTCCAGCCGAAGGCGAGCGCCGTCGACTGCACTTGCCACGGCCTTCGGCATGCGGCGAACGCGGTGTCGCTGCAGAACATGCGGTCGAGGAAGCGGGCCGAATCGGAGCGCATCAACTGGCCGCGCAGGCTCTCTCGTGCCGGCACGCCAGCGCGTCGCATCTGCTCGCGCTCGCTCGCCAGCAGGCGTGCTCCTGACTGAGGATCGGCGAGGAAGGCGGTCGCCATGATCGGCTTGATCGTCGAGGCCGGCATCGCGTCGTGGTACACGGCCGGGTTGAGCAGCGCGTCGCCCCGAAACCGAGCCGCGAAAGGCAGACGCGTGTCGCAACGGGCGTCGCGTCCAGGGCCGTCGACCTCCTGCCGCGCGCACGGCGAGAGCGATCCGGCGAGTGCCTCGATGCGACCGCTGGCGACGTCGATCACCGCGATCGCAGCCATGCGGACCATCGCGCCTTCGAGCAGTCGATGGCCGATCGGCTCGTCGCCGTCCTCGCGCCGATGCATGGCGAGCGCCCGGCAGATGTCGTGGCGCCCGGTGTAGCAGGCGGCGGTTTTTTGCGCGAGCGCCTGCAGCACCGGATCGATCGTGAGGTCGATCGAGTAGCCGATGTCGAGCGCCGTGCCGTCGACGACGACGCGGTTGCGCCCGGCGCGGCCTTCGCCGTCGGCGTCGGCGTCGGGCGTGAGCCGCCCGCGCTCGTCGTCGCTGTACAAGCGATACAGCGCCCCGGTCGGCTGGCGAAGCGACTCCAGCGGCTGCAGCAGCGCCATGAGCGACGGCGGCACGCTCCAGCGCGGATCATCGGCAGCGTCGGCGAGCCCGGGCTCACCCGCCACGGGCAGGGGTCCGGGCGCCCGGGCACCGCTCGCCGTGACCGCGAGCGCCGTCGCGCCGGCCACCTCCGGCATCGCACAGAGGCGCCGCTGCAGGCTGCGCGGGCCGGCAAGAAAATAGCGGGGTCCCGGGACGCCGGCTCCGTCGTCATGGCCGAGGTAGATGCAGCCCGCGGCGCCGCCCCAGGGATTGCGTCGGGTCACGTCGCGGGCCGTCACCTGCATCTCCTGTTCGGGCCGCCAGCGCGCCAGCGTCGCGGCGCCTTCCGTGCCACGCCAGGCGAGCGTCTCCAGCATGGCCGCGTCGTTGCGCCGCAGGGCGC
>JBDTJD010000258.1:0-4107 GCA_039935975.1 Caldimonas sp. | reverse complement strand
ATCGGCAAGGAGCGCACGATCCAGGGCGCCGAGATCGAGCGTCGCATGTCGATGGAGCTGGCCGAGCAGAAGCGCGCCATCGCCATCGCGCGCGAGAGCAAGGCGCAGAGCGAGGCGCAGGCCGAGGCGGAGATCGCGCGCGCCCTCGCCATCTCGGCGGAGGAAAAGGTGTTCACGGCGCGCGAGGTCGAGATGGCCGAGCGCAAGAAGGCGATCGACCTGATCGGCGCGGCCCAGGTCGCCGAGCGCGACGCGTTGCGCCTCACGTCGGCCGCGCAGGCAGAGAAGGCCGCCAGCGCCGACCGCGGCTTCGCGCTGCGCGCCCAGGCGGAGGCCGACGCCGATGCCGACAAGATCAAGTCGCTGGCGATGCGCGTGCGCGCCGAGATCGAGGCCGAGGCGATGCGCATGATGAACGAGGCCCACAACATGCTGACGCCCGAGGCGCGCATGTCGGCGCTGCGCATGCGGCTGGTCGAGAAGGCCGAGGGGATCATCCGCGAGTCGGTGCGGCCGATGGAGCGGATCGAGGGCATCAAGATCCTGCAGGTCGACGGCCTCGGCGGGTCGGGCGGCGGCCACAACGCAGACTCCGGTGGACACAACGGCAACTTCTCCGACAACGTCGTCAATTCGGCGCTGCGCTTTCGCGCCCAGGCGCCGCTCGTCGATCAGCTGCTGCGCGAGATCGGCATCGAAGGCGGCGACATCCAGCGCCTGGTCGGCGGCGTGAGCGGCGCGCAGGCCTCGCTGCCGCCCGCCCCGACGGCGAAGAAGGACTAGGTCGTGGTCCAGGTCTACACGTCGAGCGTGATCGACGCCAGCGCCGACACGGTGTGGTCGCGCGTCCGCGACTTCAATGCCCTGCCGCAGTGGCATCCGGCGATCGCCGACAGCCGGATCGAGAACGGCCAGCCGGGCGACCGCGTGGGCTGCATCCGCCACTTCCACCTGAAGGATGGCGGCACGATCCGCGAGCAGCTGCTGGCCCTGTCGGACTACGAGTACAGCTGCACCTATTCGATTCTCGAGAGCCCGATGGGCGTGAGCGGCTACACGGCCACGCTCAAGCTGACCCCGGTGACCGACGGCGATCGATGCTTCGCCGAATGGAGCGCCGAGTTCGAGTGCGAGCCCGGCCGCGAGCGCGAGTTGACGGACGTCGTCGGCCACGGCGTGTTCCAGGGCGGCTTCGACGCGCTCAAGCGGCACTTCGCGCGCCGCTGAGCCACTGGCAGCACCGATGCTCCAGAAGGTCGTCCGCTCGACCGTGATCGACGCGCCGATCGAGCGCGTCTGGGCGGTGCTGCGCGACTTCAACAGCCACGATCGGTGGCACAGCGCGATCGAGGCCAGCCGCATCGAAGGCGACGAGCGCAGCGACCAGCTCGGCTGCGTGCGCAACTTCACTTTGAAGGACGGCAACCGCATCCGCGAGCAGCTGCTGACCCTTTCCGACCGCGAGCACCAAAGCACCTACTGCATCGTCGAGGCAAGCGTGCCGCTGCAGCGCTACGTCGCCACCCTCACGCTCAAGCCCGTGACCGACGGCAACCGCACCTTCTGGCACTGGGAGTCGACGTTCGCGACGCCGCCCGGCCGCGAGCGCGAGCTCGGCGAGATGGTCGCGCAAGGCGTCTACGAAGCCGGCTTCGCCGACTTGCGCCGCCATCTTGCGCAGGGCCTCGATCAGCAGACTCCAGGCAGCCAGGCGATGCCCGACGCCCTGGCCGTGCCGTCGCGCCGGGTCGCGATGCGGCGCTATGGCGCAGCCGACGTCCTGCAGGCCGAAGACGGCGAAGCGCCTGCGCCGGGCGCAGGCGAGGTGCGCATCCGCCAGCGCGCCGTCGGGGTGAACTACCTCGACGTCTACCTGCGACGCGGCTGGATGCCCGCGATGCTGCCGATCTCGGCGACGGGCCCGGCCGTGCTCGGCATGGAGGCGGCGGGCGGTGTCGTCGATGTCGGCGCCGGCGTCGACGGCCTGCTCCCGGGCGACCGGGTGGCCTACCTCGGCCCCGTTCCCGGGGCCTATTGCAGCGTGCGCAGCGTTCCTGCCGACTGGGTCGTGCGACTGCCGGCAGCCGTCGAGGACGATGCCGCGGCGGCGCTGCTGCTCAAGGGCATCACCGCCGACTTCCTGCTGCGCGATCTGGGGCACGTCGGCCGCGGCACGCGGCTGCTCGTGCATGCCGCCGCCGGCGGCGTCGGCCTGCTCGTCTGCGCGTGGGCGAAAAGCCTCGGCGCCGTCGTCCTGGGCACGGTGTCGAGCGATGCGAAGGCCCGGGTCGCGCGCGACTACGGCTGCGATCATGTGATCGTCACCCGCGACTACCGTTTCGCCGACGCCGTGCAGCGCGCCTGCGGTGGCGCCGACGTCGTCATCGACGGCCTCGGCGACGCCGCCCGCGACGAGAACCTCGCCGCCCTGGCGAGGCGCGGTCACTGGATCAGCCTCGGCCAGGCCACCGGGCCGCTGGCGCCGGTGCCGGCCGACGCGCTCGTGGCGAAGTCGCTCTCGTTCTCGCGGCCGGTGGTGTTCGACTACGCTGCCACGCGCGCCGAGCGCGAGGAACGTGCGCAGCGCGTCTGGAACGCCCTCGCCGATGGCAAGATCAGGGTGCCGCCGATCGAGCGCTTCGCGCTCGGTGCGGCCGCCGACGCGCACACGCGGCTCGAGTCGCGCGCGACCGTCGGCGCCTTGATCCTCACCCCCTGACGCCGCCGCCGTGGCGGCCGCAGCAAGGAAGATTCGATGATCGTCGGCATGAACCACTTCACCATCGTCGCCGCGGACGAGAAACAGACGCTCGAGTTCTACGTGGGCCTTCTCGGCCTTCGCATCGGCCACCGGCCCGACCTTGGATTTCCGGGCGCGTGGCTGTACGGAGCCGGGCCGCAGCCCGTGCTGCACATGTACTTCGACCGCCCGGTGCCGACGCAGCGAACCGGAGTCATCGACCACATGGCCTTCAGTGCCGTCGACCTGCGTGCGGTCAAGGCGCGCTTCGAAGCCGCCGGCATCAAGTACGACCTGCGCCAGCAGAAGGAATCCGGCACGTGGCAGCTGTTCTCCTTCGATCCGAACGGCGCCAAGGTCGAGCTCGACTTCGACGCGAGCGAAACCCTCTAGCGGTCGGACCGGCGCGTGCGCAGGTCGCATCTCGCTGGCGAGCTCGGAGGGCCCGAGCCGGCGGATCCACTCCGCCGGTGAATTCCGGCCCGATCAGGGATCCCCTGAGAATGGCCCGATTCGAGTTTCACGGAATGCCGCGATGAACGACTCCCGCGCCCCTCAGGCCTTCGCCACCACCGACCCCGCCACCCTGCAGCCGGGCAAGTCGTACCCCGGACACAGCCCGCAGGACGCCGCGCTCAAGGTCGCCGGCGCCGCCCAAGCGCAGCGGCAGTGGCGCCGCACGGGCTTCGACGAGCGCGCCCGACTCATGCGAGCAGCCGCCGGCGTGCTGAAGAAGCGGCGCGACGAATTCGCCGCCCTGATGACAAGCGAGATGGGCAAGACGATCACCGACGGCCGCGCCGAGATCGAAAAGTGCGCCAGCGCCTGCGAGCACTTCGCCGACCATGCGCACGCCTACCTGGCTCGGCAGCCCATCGCGATCGAGGGCGCCAAGGCCTTCACCGCCTTCAATCCGCTCGGCGTCGTGCTCGCCGTCATGCCCTGGAACTTTCCGTTCTGGCAGGTGTTCCGCTTCGCGGCGCCGGCCCTCATGGCCGGCAACGGCGCCGTGCTCAAACATGCGAGCAACGTGCCGGGCTGCGCATTGGCGATCGAATCGGTGTTCGCGCAGGCCGGGTTTCCCGACGGTCTGTTCGGGACCGTGCTGATCAAGGGCGACGCCGTCAAGACGCTGATCGAAAACGCCAACATCGCCGCCGTCACGCTCACCGGCAGCGTGCCCGCGGGGCGCAGCGTCGCGGCCACGGCCGGCGGCGTGCTGAAGAAGTGTGTGCTCGAGCTGGGCGGCGCCGACGCTTACCTCGTCCTCGAAGACGCCGACGTGGCGGCGGCCGCGAAGGTGTGTGCCACGGCGCGCATGGTCAATGCCGGCCAGAGCTGCATCGCCGGCAAGCGCTTCATCGTCG
>JBDTJD010000257.1:0-12128 GCA_039935975.1 Caldimonas sp. | reverse complement strand
CGGCGCGCGGCCACGAGGGCCGTGCTCGACCGATGTTCGAGCCCGCCGCGGCCGTCCTCGAGGGCGTTGAGCATGAAGACGTAGCGATCGAACGGCGCGCGGCCGGCGCCGTGCCAGAACCGGATCTCGGCCTCGCACAGGCGCCTGGTATCGGCGATCAGCCGTTCGCCGTCGAAGTCGGGCAGCGCACCGGCGACGACAAACTCGTGGATCACGCCGGAGGCCTCGAAGCGACCGCGCCAGAAGCGACCGAGCTCGACCGGATGGTCGACGAGCTCGTCGTAATCGCCGGCCACGTATTCGTGCGTCGACTCGACGCTCGGCCGCCGCTCGAGCGTGGTCGCGACGTCCCAGCCCGTCGCCAGGCCGACGACGGCGAGCTCGTGGGGCTCGGACTCGCGGCCCTCGACGCGCAGGCACAGGCCCGTGCCGTTGAAGAAGCCGCGCGACGCGTCGAGATAGGCGGCGCGCACGGAGGTGTCGAAGGCATAGGCACGGTAGCGCACGACGAGCGGGGCGCCCGGCTTGCAGCGCGCCAGCCACGTCGCCTTGTCGAGCTGGCGCAGCTCGACGGCGGCGCCGTCCTGCGTCGCCGCGAGGCCCGAGAGGTGGCGCGCGAATTCGCGCACCAGATAGCTGCCGGGAATCCACACTGGCAGGCTCAGCCGCTGCTCGGCGTCGGGCGCCTGGACGATCAGCTCGACGGCGAAGGTATGACGGTGACGTGCCGAGACGTCGATCTCGTAGCGGATCATGGGCCGATTGTCGCCGCCGCCGGAAGGCGCCGCGGCTGTGGTCGAATGGCGTTTCGACCCCGAAGGACCTCGCCATGGACAGCACCTCTTCGCCCGGAGCGTTCATTCGCCCGCCTCGCTTCGCTGCTGCCGAGTGGGAAGCACGCGTCCAGCTCGCGGCGGCCTACCGCATCTTCGACCGTCTCGGCTGGACCGAGCTCATCTACAACCACATCTCGCTGCGCGTGCCCGACGAGCCGCAGCACTACCTCATCAATCCGTTCGGCCTGCACTACTCGGAGGTGTGCGCGTCGAATCTCGTCAAGGTCGATCTCGAGGGTCGCATCGTCGGCCACTCCGACTGGCCCGTGAACCCCGCCGGCATCACCTTCCACAGCGCCATCCACGCGACCTTGCCGCAGGCCCACGCGGTGATGCACCTTCACACCACGGCGGCGCAGGCGGTGTGCTGCCTGCAGGGCGGCCTCGCGTTCACGAACTTCTACGCCGCCCAGCTTTACGACAAGGTCGCGTATCACGACTTCGAGGGCATCACCGTCCACAGCGACGAGGGTGCGCGCATCCTGAAGAGCGCCGAGGGGCGCCCCGTCCTGCTCCTGCGCAACCACGGCCCGGTGACGATCGGCGCGACGCTGCCGCACGCCCTGTCGCTGATGTGGCTCGTGCAGCGCGCCTGCGAGATCCAGTGGGCGACGCAGTCGATGGGAGAGGCGATCCCGATCCCGCCCGCAGTGCTCGAGAAGTGCGTCGCCGACTCGCTCCAGTTCAACCCGAAGTACGGCGCTGGCGAGGACTCGTTTGCCGCCCTGCAGCGGCTCGTCGACCGGACCGATCCCAGCTACCGGATGTAGGCGCGTCCGCGCCCCTGCCGGCTAGCTCTGCGCCTTCGTGCGACTGATCGCGAGCTGCTTCTCGACGACGTCGGCGCCCGCCGCCCCGGGCATGTGCTTGCCATCCTCGAAGACCAGGCCGGGCGTACCGTTGATGCGGTACTTGCGGCCGAGGGCGATGTTTCGCTGCAGCACCGAGGTGTCGCACTGCGGGCTGTCGGTGGTGAGCGTGCCCTTGATCATCCAGTCGCGCCAGGCCTTGGTGCTGTCCTTGGCGCACCAGATCGCCTTCGATTTCTCGGGCGAGTCGCCGCCGAGGATGGGATAGAGGAAGGTATAGACGGTGACGTCCTTGACGGTCTGAAGGTCCTTCTCGAACTTCTTGCAGTAGCCGCAGTTGGGATCGGCGAAGACGACCAGCTTTCTCTCGCCCGTGCCCTGCTTCCAGACCAAGGCGTCCTTCAGCGGCAGCGACTTGAAGTCGATCGCGGTCAGCTTGGCGACGCGCTCGCCGGTGAGGTTGGTGCGCGTCTTCGTTTCGATCACCTGGCCTTCGATCAGGTAGTTGCCGTTCTCGTCGGTGTAGAGGATGTCGGTGCCGACGCGCAGTTCGTAGAGGCCGGGCACGACCGACTTGGTGACCTCGTCGATCTTCGGGAAATCGGGCACGCGCTCGGTGATGTTCTTGCGGATCGCGGCCTCGTCGGCGAAGGCGGCAGAGGAGACGGCGGCGAGGCCGGCCGCGAAGACAAGGGCGGCAGCAACACGCGAGGTTCGGTTCATGACGATCTTTCGGAGTCGAGTGCCCGGTTGGCGAGCCAGCGCTTCACCGGCAGGGCACGATTGACAAGAGTCATTCCATTGTTGCGGAGTTCCCGGATCGGCGCCGACGGCGCGGCGAACAAGCGCTGCAATCCGTCGGTAATGCGCGTCATGGCCCAGGTCGGCGCGGCGCGTTGCCGCACATACCGCCGAAGCAACCGTTCGTCGCCCAGGCTGCGCCATGGCTCGCGCGCGGCGATCGCCTCGGTGAGCGCCGCCACGTCGGCCAGGCCGAGGTTGAGCCCTTGCCCGGCGAGCGGATGGACGACGTGCGCCGCGTCGCCAAGAAGCACCCAGCCCGGCCCGCACCAGCGCTCGGCGCGACCGAGCACGAGCGGCCACGATGCCCGCTCCGAGCCGAGGACGAGGTCGCCGACGTCGCTGCCGGCAAGCGTCGTCAGCTCGCGCTCGAACGCCACCGGCGCCATCGCGAGGAGGGACTCGGCGCGTTCGGCCGGCAACGACCAGACGAGCGCATAGGAGCGCGCCGGTTCCGGTCGGTCGAACGGCAGCAGGGCAAGCACGTCGGGCGCCAGAAACCATTGCCGCGCGATGTGGCGATGCGGCTTCGTCGCGACGACGCGAGCGGCGATCGCGCGCTGGCCGTAGTCGTCGCGCTGGAAGCCGGCACCGAGCGCCGCCAGTCCAGCCGCGGCACGACCTTCGCAGTGGGCGACGAGCGCGGCCGGCACGTCGCCGTCGACGTGCGTCACGTGCGGGGAAAAGCGCAGCGCCGCCTCGAGCTCGCTTTCCAGCAGGGCCGCATCGGTGATCGTCGCCAGCGCGCCGACGCGCTGCTCCCACGCCGAGAACTCGAGGCAGGCGCCGCCGTCGCCGCGCACGACCATGTCGTGAACAGGCGTCGCGGCGCGGTCGGCGAGACCGTCCCAGACCTTCAGACGCTGCAGCAGTGCGAGCGAAGCGGCGTTGAGCGCGTAGGCGCGAACGTCGGCGCGCCGGTTCGGTTTGGCGGGTGCAGCGTGCAGGGCGACCGAGAGGCCGAGCCGCGCGAGCGACAGGGCAAGGGCCTTGCCGACGATGCCGGCGCCGCGCACCTGCACGTCGTAGTGAGGCATCGGGCGATTGTAGGCAGCGCTCGTGGACAATCCGCCCCTCGTCGCGTGCGCCCTGCGCGCGGCATTGATACAGGAGCGAGCCCGTGAGCGACCTGCGCGTGCATCTCGAATCGATTCACGTCCACCCGGTGAAGTCGTGCGCCGGCATTTCGCTGCAAAGCGCATTGCTCGACGAGACCGGCTTCGACCTCGACCGCGCGTACATGGTCGTCGACCCGTCGGGCCGTTTCGTTTCGCAGCGCGTGCTGCCGCGCATGGCCCTGGTGCGCACGACCTTGAAGTCGGCCGAGCTCATCCTGCGCGCGCCGGGCATGCTCGCGCTGCACGTCGCGCTCGACCGGGTCGAGGAACGCAGCGAAGCCGAAGTGTGGAAGGACCGCGTCGCCGCCTTCGACATGGGCGCGCTCTGTGCGCAGTGGTTCAGCGACTTCCTCGGCCAGCCGCTTCGCCTCGTGCGCTTCGACCCCGACGTGCGTCGCCTCGCGAGCCGCGAATGGACGGGCGAGCTGGAAGCGCCGACGGCGTTCCAGGACGGCTTTCCCCTTCTTGTCGCCTCGACCGCGGGACTCGACGAGCTGAACCGCCGACTCGCCCTCGCGGGCGAGTCGCCCATCACGATGAATCGCTTCCGGCCCAATCTGGTGCTGTCGGGCCTCGATCCGAACGGCGAAGACCAGCTCGACGAGATCGCCTTCACCACCGCCGACGGTCCCGTGCGCCTGAAGTGCGTCAAGCCGTGCGTGCGCTGCCCGATCCCCGACGTCGACCCCGAAAGCGGCGTTCCCGGCCACGCAGTCGGCGACACCCTCTCGACCTACCGCGGCCATCCGCGCATGGGCGGCGCCGTCACGTTCGGCATGAATCTCGTGATCGTCGAGGGTGTCGGTCGAACGCTCTCGGTCGGCATGGAGGGCGACGCGACCTACGCCCTCGCCTGATGCAGGGCTTCAGGACCTGGCAGCTGTTCGCGATCTGCGTCGCCCTCTGGGGCACCACGTGGCACGCGATCACCTACCAGTTGAGCGACATGCCGGCCGAGCTCGGCGTTGCGCTGCGCTTCGCGCTGGCCGGCGCGACCGTGCTCCTCGTCTGCCGTTGGCGCCGTGCGCCGCTGCGCTTCGCCCTCGCCGACCACGCGATGCTCGCCCTGCAGGGCGTCTTCCTCTACGGCGTGTCGTACGTCTGCACCTATCACGCCGAGCGCTTCGTGGCTTCCGGGCTGGTCGCGGTCGGCTTCTCGGCCTCGCCGCTGCTTGCCGGCATCGGCGCGGCGCTTCTCTTCGGCACGACGCTCGCACCGCGCTTCGTCGTCGGCGGCGTCCTCGGGCTGCTCGGCGTGGCGCTGATCTTCTGGCCTGAGTTGACGCGGCCGGCGCGCGGCGACAGCGCCGCGATCGGCGCCGCCTTCACGATGGCCGCGGTGCTGCTCTCGGCGGTGGGCAGCCTGGCCGCGAGCCGCAATCGCCATCGCGGCGTGCCGCTCCTGCCGGCGATGGGCTTCGGCATGCTCTACGGCGCCCTCGCGGCCCTCGTCGTCGCTCTCGCGCTCGGTCGCAGCTTCGTCTGGCCGACGGCGCCGAGCTGGTGGATCTCGCTCGGCTACCTCGCCTTCTTCGGCTCGGTCCTCACCTTCGCCTGCTTCCTCACCCTGCAGGACCGCATCGACGTCGGCCCGGCGGGCACCGTCGGCGTGATGACGCCGCTGGTCGCACTCCTCGTCTCGCTTGCCTTCGAGGGCTTTCGCCCCGACCTGCTGACCGTCGCCGGGGCGCTTCTCGCCGTCGCCGGCAACGCGCTCATGCTCATCCCGGCGGGGCGCCGGGCGGGGGCTCCGCGGCAGGATGCTCGGGCAGCGGGATGAACTCGGTCTCGCCCGGCACCCTCGCGAAACGCTGCGCCTTCCAGTCGCTCTCGGCGGCGCGGATCCGCTCGCGCGTGCTGGCGACGAAGTTCCACGACAGGAAGCGGTGGCCGAGCGCGACGCCGCCGACGAGCACGACCCGCCCACCGCGCGGCGCGACCAGTGTCGGCGACGAGCCGGGGACGAGCACGACCATCGTGAACTCCGGGTACTCGACGCCGTCGACCTCGATCGGATGGTCGACGGCGTAGAGCGCCCGCTCGACGCCGTCGGCCGCGTCGAGGGTCACGCCGGAGCCGCTCGCGACGTCGAGATCGATCACCACCGCGAGCGTGGGCGACGCGGTCTGCAACGGTGAGGTCGCGCCGAACGCCGAGCCGGCGACGACGTGCGCTGTGGCCCCCCCGACCCTGACACGCGGAACCTGCGCGGCCGGCACGTGCTGGAAAGACGGCCCGGCATCTTCTTCTCCTTCGGGCAGCGCGACCCAGAGCTGCAGACCGTGGCGGCGATGCGCGACCGCGAGCAGGTCTTTTGGCGTGCGCTCGGAATGGACGATGCCCCTGCCCGCCGACATCCAGTTGACCGCGCCGGGCTCGATGCGCTGTACGACCGAGGTCGAGTCGCGATGCATGATGGCGCCGTCGAAGAGGTAGGTGAGCGTGGCCAGGCCGATGTGCGGATGCGGCCGCACGTCGCTGCGGTCGCCGGGCACGATCTCGATCGGGCCGAAGTGATCGAAGAAGACGAACGGCCCGACGGCGCGCCGGTCGGCGGCAGGCAGGAGCCGGCGCACCATGAAGCCGCCGCCGAGATCGCGGACATGCGGCGCAAGAGTCTGCAACTGGGTCACGAATCGTCTCCGGGGGGCAGGTTCGGCCCAGTGTAGGGGCCGGACTAAAATTCCCGGCTCACTCTGGCCCCGGGCCCCTCATGAGCCTCAAATGCGGAATCGTGGGCCTGCCGAACGTCGGCAAGTCCACCCTTTTCAACGCGCTCACCAAAGCCGGCATCGCGGCCGAGAACTACCCGTTCTGCACGATCGAGCCGAACGTCGGCATCGTCGAGCTGCCCGACCCGCGGCTGGCGCAGTTGGCGGCGATCGTCAAGCCGGAGAAGATCGTTCCGGCGATCGTCGAGTTCGTCGACATCGCAGGCCTGGTCGCGGGCGCGTCGAAGGGCGAAGGCCTGGGCAACCAGTTCCTCGCCCACATCCGCGAGACCGACGCGATCGTCAACGTCGTGCGCTGCTTCGAGGACGAGAACGTCATCCACGTGGCCGGCAAGGTCGATCCGGTGTCGGACATCGAGGTCATCCAGACCGAGCTCTGCCTGGCCGACCTCGCCACGGTCGAGAAGAGCCTGGCCCGCTACGTCAAGGCCGCGAAGTCGGGCAACGACAAGGATGCCAAGCGGCTGGTCGACGTGCTCGAGAAATGCCGCGCGGCGCTCGATGAAGCGCGTCCGGTGCGCGGCATCGCCTTCAGCAAGGAGGAGCAGGCCATCCTGAAGCCGCTCTGCCTCATCACCGCCAAGCCGGCGATGTTCGTCGCCAACGTGGCCGAGGACGGCTTCGAGGACAACCCGCACCTCGACCGCCTGCGCGTCTTCGCGCAGAAGCAGCATGCGCCCGTCGTGGCGATTTCGGCCAAGACCGAGGCCGAGCTGGCCGACATGGAAGAGGCCGACCGCGCGATGTTCCTGGCCGAGATGGGGCAGACCGAATCGGGCCTTGCGCGGTTGATCCGGGCGGCCTTCGACCTGCTCGGCCTGCAGACCTACTTCACCGCCGGAGTCAAGGAGGTGCGCGCCTGGACGATCCACGTCGGCGACACCGCGCCGCAGGCGGCGGGCGTCATCCATACCGACTTCGAACGCGGCTTCATTCGCGCCCAGACGATCGCCTTCGACGACTTCATCGCCCACGGCGGCGAGCACGGCGCGAAGGACGTGGGGCGCATGCGCTCGGAGGGCAAGGAGTACGTCGTCAAGGATGGCGACGTGCTGAACTTCCTGTTCAACGTCTAGTCGGTCTCCGGCCGACCCGCATGCTGCGAGCCGCCGGAACCTCCACCGCGACGCCGCGCGCCCGTGACTCGGGCCGGCGCGGCCTGCCGCTGGTGCTGACGACGCTCGCCTACATCGCGGCCGGCCTGCTGTCGATCTGGCTCCAGGTCGCGCCCCGCCAGGGCGCACCGCAGTCGCTGGCGACGGCGATCGCCCTGGCGGGCGTGCTGGTCTACGGCGGGCGGATGCTGATCGGCATCGGCGTCGGCGCGCTGGCGCTTGCGCTGGTCGCCCACGGGCTGGCCGGCCGGCACGGCGCGACGATCGTCGTGGTGTCGCTCGTCAGCGCCATCGGCGCCGTCGCCGAGGCCGCGGTCGGGGCGATGCTGATCCGGCGCTTCGTGCGCCAGCCCCTCACCCTGTCGGGGCCCGTCGACATCGTCGCCTTTCTGGCGGCATGCGCCGCCACCAGTCTCGTCCGCGCGACCTTCGTGGTGGCCGCGCTCGGCGTCGGCGGCGTCGTCGCGAGCGCCAAGCTGCTCGCGCTCTGGGGCTCGGCCGTGCTCGGCGACCTCGCGGGTCTTTTCATCATCACGCCGGTCATCCTCACGCTCATCGGCCGGCCGCGCGCCGACTGGGCGGCGCGCCGACTGCCGGTCGGCTTGACGATGACGCTGGTGCTCGCCTTTCTGGTGCTGGGCATCGTCCAGTCGACCCGCTGGAACGAGGAGCGCATGCGCGCCGGCTTCGAGCGCGACGCCTCGGGCGCCTCCCTCATCCTCGCCTCCCAGCTCGAGGAGCCGCTGCGCGCGCTCGAGGCGTTGCGCGGCGTCTTCGCGATCTCGCACCGACCCTCGAGGGCCGAGATGCACAAGGTGACCGCGCGTTGGCTCGAGAGCGGCTCGGTCAGCGCGATGGGCTGGAGCGAGCGCGTCCGGCATGACGACCTCCAGTCCTTCGAGGCACGCGCACGTGCCGAGGGCCTGGTCGGCTATCGCGTCTTCGACCGCGGCGACGGCACGACGGCGGGTGAGGCGGTGCCAGCGCAGCCGGCCGCCGCGCCGGAAGCAGAGACGCGCGACGCGTTCGCGGTGCGCCTGATCGATCCGGCACTCATCAACACGCCCGCGCTCGGCGTCAACAGCCTGTCGATCCCGGCAGCCCGCGCGGCCATCCTGCAGTCGGTCGAGAGCGGCCTTCCGGCGGCCACAACGGCGTTTCGCCTGACCCAGACCGCCGCCGAGGACCCGCGCCTGGGCACCGTGGTCTACCAGGCGGTGTACGACGGCGATGCCACGACAGCTGCGGAGCGGCGCAACGCTGTCCGCGGCGCGGTGTTCGTCACCCTCACCATGGACGCCCAGCTCGACAGCCTCGCTGGCAAGGTGCCGGGCTACCTGCGTCTTTGCGTCGTCGACGCCCAGCCCGGTGCGACGCCGCGTCGGCTCGGCGGTGCGCCGGGCTGCGAGAGCGAGCGGGCGCCGCTCACCCATGTCCGGCCGCTCGCCTTCGCCGGCCGGCAGTGGGAGCTGCGCGTGAGCTCCCTCTCGGCGGCCGTGTCCGACAGCGCCACCCGCAGCGCATGGATCTTCGCCTGCGTCGGCCTGCTCTCGGCAGCGATGCTCGGTTCCTCGCTGCTCATCACCACCGGCCGCGCCCGGCGCATCGAATCGGCGGTGCACGAGCGCACGGCGGCGCTGCGCGCCGAGGTGACCGAGCGGCAGCTGGCGGAAACCGCCCTGCGCGCCAGCGAGGAGCGCTTCCGCAACATCCTCGACAACGTGCCGATCGGGGTCGTCTACACCGATCTTGGCGGTCGCGTGATCCAGGCCAATCCGCGGTATTGCGAGCTGACCGGCTACAGCGAGGGCGAGCTCAATGCGCTCAGCCCGACCGCTCTAACCCACCCCGACGATGTCCACAGCGAGGAGTCGCTGACAGCCCAGCTCGTCGCCGGTGAGATCCCGCTCTACAGCCGCCACAAGCGATGCGTCAACCGCGCGGGCGAGGTCGTCTGGGTCCGCTCGACGGTCTCGCTCCTGCGCGACCCACGGCACGCGCCGTGGCGCATCGTCGGCGTCGTCGAGGACATCACGGAGCACCTCCGACTCGAGGTCGCCGAACGCGCGCGTGAGGCGGCCGAGGCCTCGAACCGGGCCAAGAGCGAATTTCTCTCGCGCATGAGCCACGAGCTGCGCACGCCGCTCAACGCCATGCTCGGCTTCGCCCAATTGCTCGACATCGACCGGCGCCACCCGCTGACCGCCGTCCAGCGGCCCTGGGTCGCCCAGATCCAGCAGGCCGGCTGGCACCTGCTGGAGATGATCAACGACGTGCTCGACCTGTCACGCATCGAGTCGGGCAACCTGCGCCTGGAGTCGACCTCGGTCGATCTCGCCGCGATCGTCCGCTCGACGATTGCGCTCGTCTCGAGCGACGCCGACCGGCGCTCCATCCGCATCAGCGAGGCGCTCGTGCCGGAGAGCCTGGCCGTGCTCGGCGACGCGACGCGGGTCAAGCAGATCCTCACCAACCTGCTCAGCAACGCCGTCAAGTACAACGTCGACAACGGCCGCGTGCACATCGCCAGCCGGCTCGCTGCCCCCGACGTGGTCGAGATCTCGGTGACCGACACCGGCCTCGGGATGACGCCCGAGCAGATGGCCGAGCTCTTCCGGCCCTTCAACCGCCTCGGCCGGGAGCGGACCGACCTTGAGGGCACAGGCATCGGCCTGGTGATCAGCCGTCGCCTGGCCGAGGTGATGGGCGGCTCGATCCGGGTCAAGAGCGTGCCCGGCGAGGGGTCGTCGTTCATCCTCAAGCTGCCGAAGGCCGTCGATCCGGACACCGTTCGCTCGATGCTCGACGAGTTCGAGTCGCTGCCGCCCGAGTACCACCGCAGGATCGTCCACTACATCGAGGACAACGAGACCAACGTCGAGGTCATGCGGGGCATCCTCGCGCAGCGCGACCAGGTCCAGATGGAGGTGTCGATGACCGGCGGCGAGGGCCTGGCCGGGGTGCGGGCCCGGCTGCCGCACCTGATCCTGCTCGACATGCACCTCCCCGACCTGACCGGGCTCGAGCTGCTCGCCTGCCTGAAGGCCGACCCGGCAACGGCGGCGATCCCGGTCGTCGTCGTGTCGGCCGACGCCACCGCCCAGCAGATCGACGCCGCCCTCGACGCAGGCGCCGTTCGCTACCTCACCAAGCCGTTCGCCGTGAACGAGCTGCTGGCGACGATCGACGATCTGCTCGACCGCATGGACACCGGCTTCGGCGAAGCCCGGGTATAGGGTTTGCCCGGTGATAGGCCGACCGCATGGTCGTCATTGACTGCGTCTTAGCACTCTAAGGCCTCGAGTGCTAATATCTGCGGAACTGAAAGGGGGCTCCAGGTGTCAGATATCGCCATGAAGAACTCTCCCGTGAACGCTCTGTCCCTCCGCGACCCGTGGGCCGTCGTGCCGTCGCTCGGCAATCTCGACGCCTACATTTCGGCGATCAACCGCGTCCCCCTGCTGACCCAGGAGGAAGAAACCGAGTTCGCCCGCAAGCTCCGTGACGACGCCGACCTGGCCGCGGCCGGCCGATTGGTCGTGTCGCACCTGCGGCTGGTCGTCTCGATCTCGCGCAAGTACCTCGGCTACGGCCTGCCGCACGGCGACCTGATCCAGGAAGGCAACGTCGGCCTGATGAAGGCCGTCAAGCGCTTCGACCCCGATCAGGGCGTGCGCCTGGTGAGCTACGCCATGCACTGGATCAAGGCCGAGATCCACGAGTACATCCTGAAGAACTGGCGCATGGTCAAGGTCGCGACGACCAAGGCGCAGAGAAAACTCTTCTTCAACCTGCGCTCGATGAAGCAGTCCATGAAGGACGAGGCTGGCAACGAGGACACGCACCGCTCGACGCTCACCCAGGACGAGGTCGATGTGCTCGCCCGGACGCTCAACGTCAAGCGCGAGGAAGTCCTCGAGATGGAGACGCGCCTTTCGGGCGGGGACGTCGCGCTCGAGCCGCAAACCGACGACAGCGAAGAAAGCTTCGCGCCAATCGCCTACCTGGCCGACGACGCGACGGAGCCGACGCGAGTGCTCGAGGCGAAGAAGCGCGACTGGCTGGCGGTCGACGGCATCGCCCTGGCGCTCGACGCGCTCGACGCTCGCAGCCGACGGATCGTCGAGGAGCGCTGGCTCAAGGTCAACGACGACAGCTCGGGCGGCATGACACTGCACGACCTGGCCGGTGAGTACGGCGTCAGCGCCGAGCGGATCCGCCAGATCGAGGTCGCGGCGATGAAGAAGATGCGCAAGGCGCTCGCCCACGCGGCCTGAGCCGCGAGGGCTACCGCCCTGCGCACTTCTTCGAAACAGGGCTGCTCCTTCCCCGCTTCGCTCCCCTTCCTCCGCGAGGAAGGGGCCGGCCCCTTCGGGGCCGCTTTTGTTTTAGCCGGCGGCGAGGGTTTTGATGTCGGCGGCGAGCACTTTCGGGTCGCCGCCGTAGGGGACGAAGAGGCGGACGCGGCCCTGCGGGTCGAAGACGAATGACGCGGCGCTGTGGTCCATCGTGTAGCTGCCGGGCGACTTGCCGCCGACCTTGGCGTAGAAGACCTTGAACTCCTTGGCGGCGGCTGCCGTCTGCTCGACATTGCCGCGCAAGGCGACGACGCCGGGGCCGAAGTTGGTGACGTAGGCCTTCAGGATCTCCGCCGTGTCCCGCTCGGGGTCGATGGTGACGAAGACGGTCTGCAGCTTGTCGCCGTCGGCGCCCAGGA
>JBDTJD010000256.1:0-4657 GCA_039935975.1 Caldimonas sp. | reverse complement strand
CTCACCATCGCGATCGTGTTCCTGTTCCTGCACAGCTGGCGCAGCACGATCATCACCGGCCTGACGCTGCCGATCGCGGTGATCTCGTCGTTCATCGCCGTCTACCTGTTCGGCTTCACGCTGAACTTCATGACGATGATGGCGCTCAGCCTGTGCATCGGCCTGCTCATCGACGACGCCATCGTCGTGCGCGAAAACATCGTTCGACACGTCCATCTCGGCCTCGGCCATCGCGAGGCGGCGAGCGTCGGCACCAACGAGATCGGCATGGCGGTGATGGCGACGACCTTCGCGATCTGCGCCGTCTTCGTGCCGGTCGCGTTCATGAAGGGGATCATCGGCAAGTTCTTCTTCCCGTTCGGCGTCACCGTCGCGGTCGCCGTGCTCGTCTCGCTCTTCGTCAGCTTCACGCTCGACCCGATGCTGTCGAGCATCTGGCGCGACCCGCCGGGCGACCGGCTGCTTCGGGTGCCGGTGCTCGGAGCGATGATGCGATCGACCGATCGCCTGCTCGACGTGCTGCACGGCGTCTACGAGCGGCTCATCCACTGGATCTTTTCGGCTCGCCGCTACCGCCTGTGGGTGCCGCCGCTGCCTGCTTACGGCCACGGCTTCGGCGCCGATGGGACGCGCGACGCGAACTCGCGGCGACGCTTTCGCTTCGCGACCGTGACGCCGCGCGCGATCGTCCTGCTCGTCGGCGTCGGCAGCTTCGTGCTCGCGCTCGCGCTCGCGCCGCTCGTCGGCACCGAGTTCATCCCCGACAGCGACAACAGCTACATCCAGCTCAACGTGCTGCTGCCCGTGGGCACGAGCCTGCAGCGCGCCAGCGAGAAGCTGGTCCAGGTCGAGGACGCGATCAAGACCATGCCCGAGATCCGCATGATCTCGACGACGATCGGCGACACCGGAAACGGCAGCCGCAACTCGGCGAACCTGTCGATCCAGCTGACCAAGCCGCACGAGCGAAAGCGCAGCCAGCGCGACGTCGAGAAGGCGATCCGCAAGGCGCTCAAGCCGATCCCGGGGATCGAGGCGACGCTCGGCAACCAGCCGATCTTCGTGTCGCTGCTGGGCCCCGACCCGGCGGTGATCGAGGCCGAGACGCTGAAGTTCGCCGAGAAGGTCTCGCACATTCCGGGCATCGCCGATCTGACGACCTCGGTCAAGCCCGGCATCCCGGCGTACGCGGTCCGGCTCAAGCCCGATGCCGCGCGCGAGCTCGGCCTCACCACCGTGCAGCTCGCGGCGAGCCTGCGCGCCTACGTCAACGGCGACGTCGCGACCTACTGGACCTCGCCCGACGGCGAGCAGGTCGACGTCGAGATCCGCCTGCCGCAGACCTCGCGCGAGAACGTCGCGCAGCTCGACGACCTGCCCGTCGCCTACGCCAAGGACGGCACGCCGATCGCGCTCGCCCGCGTCGCCGACGTCGTGCCGGTGGTCAACCCGGTGGTCATCAAGCGCCAGGACCTGCAGCGTCGCCAGGGCATCTACGCCGGCACCGAGGGCCGGCCGAGCGGCGACGTCGGTGCCGACGTGCAGAAGATCGTCAAGGAGACCCAGCTGCCAGCCGGCTACCGCTTCGACGTGAGCGGCCAGACGAAGGACCAGCAGGAGGCCTTCGTCGGCGTGCTGTTCGCGCTTGCCGCCGCGGTGATCTTCATCTACATCGTGCTGGCATCGCAGTTCTCGAGCTTCCTCCAGCCGCTGGCGATCATGGCGTCGCTGCCGCTCGCGCTGATCGGCGTGATGCTCGCGCTCCTGGTGACGCGCTCGACGCTCAACCTCTTCTCGATGATCGGCCTCGTCATGCTGATGGGCCTTGTCACCAAGAACGCCATCCTGCTTGTCGACTTCGCCAACCATGGGCGGCGCGACGGTCTATCGGTGCCGCAGGCGCTGCTCCAGGCCGGTCTCGTGCGGATGCGGCCGATCATCATGACGACCGCAGCAATGGTCTTCGGGATGCTGCCGCTCGCGCTCGCCCTCGACGAAGGCGGTGAGATCCAGGCGCCGATGGGGCGCGCGATCATCGGCGGCGTGATCACCTCGACGCTGCTGACGCTCGTCGTCGTGCCGGTGCTCTACAGCTACCTGGTGCGCGAGAAGAAGCCCAGGCCCGTCGCATCTATCGCCGGGGGCCGTCTCATGCCGGGCGGCGGAGCGATGCCGGCGAACATGCCTGCGTCGAAGGAATAGCGGCGCGTCGTTCAGTCCTCGTAGCTCGCCATCGGCGGGCAGGAGCACGAAAGATTGCGATCGCCCCAGACGTTGTCGACGCGGCCGACCGGTGACCAGTACTTGCCGTCGCGCAGCGCCGGCGTCGGATAGGCCGCGTCGCTACGCGAATAGGGATGGCGCCACTCGTCGGCAAGCAGCGCCGCAGCGGTGTGCGGCGCGCCCTTCAGCGGGTTGTCGTCGCGCGGCCAGGCGCCGCTCTCGACCTTGGCGATCTCGGCGCGGATCGCGATCATCGCGTCGCAGAAGCGGTCGAGCTCGGCGAGCGACTCGCTCTCGGTCGGCTCGACCATCAGCGTGCCCGGCACCGGGAAGCTCAGCGTCGGCGCGTGGAAGCCATAGTCGATGAGTCGCTTGGCGACGTCCTCGGCCGAGACGCCTTGCTCGCCTTTGTCACCGCCGGTCGATTCCTTCAGCGGCCGAAGGTCGAGGATGCACTCGTGGGCGACGCCGCCGCCCTTGATGCCGGCGACGTTGCCGCTGAAGTGCAGCTCGAAGTGGTCGGCCAGGCGCGCCGCAATGTAGTTGGCGCCGAGGATGGCTGCCTCGGTCGCCGAGCGCAGGCCCGGCTCGCCCATCATCCGCATGTACATCCAGCTGATCGGCAGGACTGCGGCGTTGCCGAGGGGCGCCGCGGAGATGGCGCCGACGCCGCTCTCGATTCCCGCGGGGGCATGGCCGGGGAGGAAGGGCACGAGGTCCTCGACGACGCACACCGGACCCACGCCCGGGCCGCCGCCGCCGTGCGGGATGCAGAAGGTCTTGTGCAGGTTGAGGTGGCTCACATCGCCGCCGAACTCGCCCGGCGCCGCGACGCCGATCAGCGCGTTCATGTTCGCGCCGTCGACGTAGACCCGCCCGCCGTGCTTGTGGACGATCGCGCAGAGCTCGCGCACGCGCCGCTCGAACACGCCGTAGGTCGAGGGGTAGGTGATCATCACGCAGGCGAGCCTGTCGCGGTGCTGCACGCACTTCGCCTCGAGGTCGACGAGGTCGACATTGCCGTCGCTGTCGCACCGGGTGACGACGACGGAGAGCCCGGCCATCTGCGCGCTCGCCGGGTTCGTGCCGTGCGCCGACTCCGGGATCAGGCAGACCGTGCGCGCCGCATCGCCGCGCGACCCGTGCCAGGCGCGGATCGCCAGCAGGCCTGCGTACTCGCCCTGCGAGCCGGCGTTGGGCTGGAGGCTGACGCCGGCGTAGCCGGTGGCTTCGCACAGCCATCCTTCGAGCTGCTGGCGCAATACGTCGTAGCCGGCGCGCTGGTCGGCGGGCGCGAACGGATGGATCTGCGCGAACTCGGGCCAGGTGATCGGGATCATCTCGCTCGTCGCGTTCAGCTTCATCGTGCACGAGCCGAGCGGGATCATCGAGCGGTCGAGGGCGAGGTCCTTGTCGGCGAGCCGGCGCAGGTAGCGCAGCATGTCGGTCTCGCTGTGGTGGCGGTTGAAGACCGGGTGCTCGAGATAGGGCGAAGTGCGGCGCAGGCTCGCGGGGATCAGCGACGCGATGCCGCGCTCGAAGGCGGCGACGTCGGGCATCGCCTGGCCGTCCTTCGCGAACGCGCGCCAGAGGGCGACGATGTCGTCGCGCGTCGTCGTCTCGTCGAGGGCGATGCCGAGCATCGTGTCGCCCCACTCGGGAAAGCGGCGCAGGTTCATGCCGGCGCTGGCGGCGCGATCGAAGATCGCCGCGGTCGACGTGCCGGCGTCGACGGTGATGGTGTCGAACGCGCTCTCGCCGCGCACGGTCCAGCCGAGGCGGCGCAGGCCGTCGGTGAGCACCGCCGTGTAGCTCGCGACGCGCTCGGCGATCCGCTTCAGCCCCTTCGGCCCGTGGTAGACCGCGTACATGCTCGCGACGACGGCGGGCAGCACTTGCGCGGTGCAGATGTTCGAGGTCGCTTTCTCGCGCCGGATGTGCTGCTCGCGCGTCTGCAGTGCGAGGCGGTAGGCCGTGTTTCCGTGCACGTCGATGCTGACGCCGACGAGCCGGCCGGGCAGGCCGCGCTTGTACTCGTCGCGGCAGGCGAGGTAGGCGGCATGCGGGCCGCCGCAGCCCATCGGCATGCCGAAGCGCTGGGTCGTGCCGCAGGCGATGTCGGCGCCGAGCTCGCCCGGCGGCGTGACGAGGGTGAGCGCGAGCAGGTCGGCGGCGATGATGAAGGCCGCGCCGTGGGCGTGGATCTTGGGCGCGTCGCCGCGCATGTCGTGCAGCTGGCCGCTGGTCGCCGGCCATTGCGCGAGCACCGCGAAGTAGTCGCCGGCCTCGACCAGCTTGTTCCACTCCTCGGCCGAGTTGGCGAGGACGATCGCGAGGCCGAGCGGCTCGGCACGCGTCTTCAGCACCTCGATCGTCTGCGGATGGCAGTCTCCGGCGACGACGATCGTGTCGCTCTTGCACTTCACGCTGCGCC
>JBDTJD010000255.1:0-2970 GCA_039935975.1 Caldimonas sp. | reverse complement strand
GTGCGCGCTGTCCACGCTCAGCCATGCGCAGGGCGCGTCGCCTTCTGCGCCGCTGCCGGCCGAGCTGGCCTTGCCTGTTGATCCCGGCACGGCCGAGACGACCCAGGGTCACGGCTCCGTCTCGATCGGATACCAGAACACCTACGTCAACGGCATGTTTCTGCCCGTGCCCGGCGGCAAGGTCCCGATCGGCTATGTGCGCGCCCAGAGCATTTCGTTCGACGTGGACTATTTTTTTGCCGATCACTGGTCGGCCCAGCTCGGAATTCCCTACATCCAAGCGCGCTACCGCGGCCCGGAACCACACTGCATCACGACCGCGCCGCCCCAGTGCCAGGGTCAGGTGGTGCCCGCGCAGCCGCACCCCCGGTCCCGCTTTCTGGACGACGGCGCGTATCACGGCGCCTGGCAGGACTGGAACGTCGGCGTGGCGTACCACGGGAACATCGACGACTACCTGTTGACGCCCAGCGCCATCGCCTACCTACCCAGTCACCGCTATACATTTTTCGCGAATGCCGCAGTCGGACAGGATGTGCCGAAGCTCGAGCTTTCCATCGATCTGGCGCATCAGCTCGAACTGAGCAATCTGTTCTACCGGTTGCGGGCCGGCCATGTCTTTGCCAGGAAGACACTCGGCCAAAGCATCGACTACAACAAGGTCGACCTCGAGCTGGGCTACTTCGTCGACGAGACGTGGACGGCCAAGGCGTTCGCGAGCGGCAAGAAGGGAAACGGCTACCCGGGTGTCTACGATCAGACCACCGAGGAGTGGTACCGACACGACCAACGCGCCAGGCACAACTACGCCAACGTTGGCGCAGGTCTCGACTACCACATGGACGACAAGTACACGGTATCGGCCACCGTTCAGCGACTGGTCTGGGGGCAGTTCGTGTTCGACTTCAAGTACTCGTTCGACATGCACCTGACGCGCCAGTTCTAGGTTTGCGCCTCGTCCTGCGGAATGCCCAAGCTCCAGGTCTGCTGGCGCGGATGGAGTTCGGCGGGCCGATGTCGTCTGGCTGGCGGCGGCCGGATGGGATCCCGACATGCAGAAGCGCTTCGTCGCGAGCTCGGGAGCACGCCAGTCCGCGTCTCAACCGCCCTTGCCCCGGCAGCGCTGGTAACGCTCGTCGACGCGGCGCGCAAACCACTCGGTGGTGAGCGGGCGCGTGATCTTCGGGCTGTGCAGGCGGATGCGCGGCAGCAGGGCGCGCGGCACCGGCCGCCGCGACGCCGCGTCGGCGAGCTCGAAGACACGGGTCCACAGCCGCGTCTGTTCGAGGGACGGTTGGCCTTCCTGCTCGAGCGCGCGCCGGATCTCGCCGTCGCTCAGGCCCAGTCGCGGGCCGAGCGAGCGCACGGCCGCCTCGGTGCTGCCCGGCCTCGACGCGTCGCCGGTGGGCACGACCAGATCGCCGTCGAGGTCGATCGCAACGCCGGCAAGCAGGCTCACGGCGCTCTGGAACGCCGCGTTGCGACTCGCGTACTGGCCGGCGTTGAAGTCGGCGAAGCGATAGATCGGCTTGTCGTAGTGCGCCGGATAGTCGAGCAGATGGGCGATGCCGAAGTACAGGCCGCCGCGACGCGAGAACACCTCGTCGCGTATGGATCCGGCCATCCGATACGGATACGGGCGCGTCTTCACCTGTGCCTGCGCGAACTCGACGCTGACCTGCATGGGCCCGCCGGTGCGCACCGGGTTGTAGCCGGCGAAGAATCGTTGGCCCAGAGGCACCTGGGCGATGAAATCCTCGAACAGATCGCTCAGCTCCTTCTCGCTGCGCGCGGCATTGATCCGCTCGCTCCATGTGCGGCTGTCCGGGGAGCGCAGCTGCAGGGCTGCCTGCACGAGCAGCTGCGGCACGCCGGCGCGCTCGGCGCGGCGGTCGATCTCCTCGCGCGCGATCCGGCCGAGCCCGGGCACCATCGGGTCCGCGCGATAGGTCGACTCCTGCTCGGCGACGGCAAGCACGGCGCAGATGTTGCTTGGGCTGGGCTCGACGCGAAGCGCGTCGAAAGCGGCGTAGATGTCGATCGCCCAGCCGGGGCGATCGGCAACGCTTGCCGGCAGCAGCTCGGCGATGCGCGCGCGCACCTCCTCGGGACGCGCAGGCGCCGACGCGGGCGGCGCCGTGACGCAGCCGGCAAGCAGGACGAGGCTCGCGGCGGCCAGTGAGGAAATCAGCTCGCGCAAGGGTCGCATGAGGCCAAGGCTAGCTGCAGGCGGCGCCGCGACTCCCGACGTCGTGGATACCCCCCGCAAGTCGGGGGGTATGAGGTGATGCAAAGCAGGAGCACATTGGTTTCGCTGCCCATGAACGCCGCAGCTCCGATTTGATCGTCGCAATCGGCTCTCCAGTTCAAACAATCGGAGCTTCGGACAGCAATGAAAAAATCACTCGCCCTCTTCGCCACGCTCTTCCTGGCTGCTTGGTACCCGTCGAACGCCGTCGCCGAGACGTTCTCCTTCAACTTCAGTGGTTCCGGCGTCAATGGCGCGATCACCTTCACTTATGGCGCGGCCACGGATGCCACGTATCCGCAAGCCTTCGAGATCACGGGAATCAGCGGCATGTTCTCCGATTCGAACAATGGCCTGAACATCGTCAACGCCTCCATCGGCTCACTGGTGGCGATCAATCACGCAGCGCCGGAAGCTTCCAACCTGCTCGCGCCGAACGACTTCAGCAAGTTCGCGGTCGGAGCGGGCCTGCCGCCTGACAACCACGGCTCGCTCAGCTACGACAACCTGTTCTACCCCGGCGGTTCCCCGCAAACTGCATCGGACTATCCGGTCAGCGGCGGATTCCTGGACATCTACGGGCTGATGTTCAACATCGGCGGCGGCCGGGTGGTGAACTTCTGGAGCAATGGCGACTTCAGCGGGACAGGCGCCGGCCCCATCGACTACGGCGTCGCTGTCGCTACCGAGGACAAGGCGCTCGATTACGTCGGTGGCGTGGT
>JBDTJD010000254.1:0-8546 GCA_039935975.1 Caldimonas sp. | reverse complement strand
GAGCGCGCGGTCGCGGTCGGCTGCATCGACGGCCACGAGTTCCAGGTGCGCGTCGGTCAGCGTGCCGGTCTTGTCGAACACCGCGTGACTGGCCAGCGCCAGGTCCTCGACCGCATCGGTGTGCACGACGAACACGCCCTGCCCGGCGAGCACCGCCAACGCGCGGGTGATCGCTGCCGGCACCGCGAGCGCGAATGCGCAGGGGCAGGACACCACCAGGACCGCGAGCGTCGCCTCGAAGGCGCGCGCCGGATCGATGAAGCTCCAGGCGACGGCGCAGAGCGCGGCGAGGGCCAGGGTGCGCGCCACGAAGCCGGCGGCCGCGCGCTCGCCCTCGCGCGCCAGACGGGGGCGCTCGCTCTGCGCGCGCGCGACTAGCGCCGCGATGCCGGCCAGCGCGGTGTCGGCGCCCACCCGTTGCACGACCAGGATCGCGGGACCTTCGATCACCATGCTGCCGCCGGTCAAGGCGTCGCCGCGGCACTTGCGCAGCGGCACCGACTCGCCGGACAGCAGCGCCTCGTCGACCCGGCAGTCGGCGCTGTCGAGCACGCCGTCGGCGGGCACGCGCATGCCCTGGGCGACATGGACGCGGTCACCCGGCGCCAGCTCGGGCGCGCTGACGCGTTCCAGCGAGCCGTCGCGGCCGTAGCGGTCGGCGAACGCCGGCGTCAGTCGCGCCATGGCATCGGCGAGATTGCCGGCGCGGTGACGTGCGCGCAACTCCAGGTACCGGCCGGCGAGCAGGAAGAAGACGAACATCGACACCGAATCGAAATACACCTCGCCGCCGCCGCGCATCGCCTGCACGACGCTCGCCGCGTAGATCAGCGCGATCGCGATCGCCACCGGCACGTCCATGCCGAGCGTGCGCGCCCGCAGCGCGCGCCACGCGCCCTGGAAGAAGGGCCGCGCCGAATAGAACACCACCGGCGTGGCCACCAGCAGGCCGAACCAGCGCATCAGCTCGCGCGTGGCCGGGTCCATCGCGCCGACGTCGCCGAGATACAAGGCGCTGGCGAACATCATCGCCTGCATCGTGCCGAAACCGGCCACGGCAAGGCGCTTGAGAGCGGCGTGCGCTTCGCGGCGGCGCGAATCGTCGAGCGCGGCGGCGTCCAGCGGCAGGGCGGAATAGCCAGTACGTGCGAGCGCCTGCAGGATCATCGACAGGGTCGTGCGTTGCGGATCCCAGACGACGCGCGCGCGTTGCGAGACGCCGTTGACCTGAACCGATTCGACGCCGCCGACGCCACCGAGCGCGCGCTCGATCAACCAGACGCAGGCGGTGCAGCGGATGCCGTCGACCAGCAGCAGGGCTTCGCACCGGCCGGTCGCGAGCGTGCGCACGGCGTGGCGTGCCAGCTCCGGGCGTTGCCAGGCGTCGGCGCTTCGCTTCGCCTGGGCAGGGTCGGGTGGGCGCGGCGCCGTGGCGCTGCGCAGCCGGTAGTAGTCGGCCAGACCGAGCTGGCCGATCCACTCGGCCGCTGCACGGCAGCCGTGGCAGCACACGGGATGCGAGACATCGGCAACCAGGGCCTGTGGCGGATCGGCGGGCAGGCTCTCGCCGCAATGCCAGCAGCCATCACGGGCCGGCGCGTTCATGGCGACGAGGCGGGCCGGGGCGACAGCGGTCGCGTCAGCGGCATCTTCAGGATCTGCAGTTCCTCCACCGGCAAAGGTGGATCGACATTGCGCTCAGCGACGACGATCAGCCACACGCAGCCCGCGAGCGAAGCCGCGAGCACCGCACTGGCCAGCCAGACGATCGGCTGGCGATACCAGGCCGCGCAGGCGTCGCGAGCCGCCTCTTCATCGGCTGGCGCGAGGATCGTGCGAGAGGGAATAGACATAGGCCGCGAGCACCCGCGCGTTGTCGTCGCCCAGGCGGGCGCGCCAGGCGGGCATGTTGCCATTGCGGCCGTTGCGAATGCTCTCCTTCACCGCCTCCGGCGTGCTTCCGTAGAGCCAGATCGAATCGGTGAGGTTCGGGGCGCCGAGTGCCTGATTGCCCTTGCCGTCGGCGCCGTGACACGCCGCGCAGGTCGAGAACAGCTTCTTGCCGGCACTCACCTTGATGAGGTCGGCGACGTTGTGCGGCGTGCCCCAGGACAGGCTGAGCACGTACGCGGCGACGTTGGCGACGCCCGCTTCGCCCAGCGCCTGACCCCAGGCGGGCATGACGCCGCGGCGCCCCTCGAGGATGGTGGTGAGGATCGCCTGGCCGTCGCCGCCGTAGAGCCAGTCGCTGTCGGCGAGGTCGGCGGCGCCGAGCTGTTGATTGCCCCGCGCTTCACTGCCGTGGCAGGCCGCGCAGTTGTCGGCGAAAAGCACCGCGCCCATGGCCAGCGCGTCGGGATCGCGGGCGAGCTGCTCCACCGGGAGCTGCGCGAAGCGCTGCCGTGCCTCCTGTTGCAGCCTGTGGTTGGCCGCCGTGTCGCTCGCCAGCTGTTCGTGCGAAGTCCAGCCCAGGTGGCCGGCGAAGTTGCCGAAGCCCGGGTACAGCGCCAGGTAGGCGAAGGCGCTGCCGAACATGAGAAAGGACACCACGAGCCACCACATCGGTAGCCGGTGCATGCCTTCGCGGATCGCGCCGTTGGCCCAGACGTGCCCCGTGGTGCCGTCTTCCAGAGTGGGGATCTTCGCGTGCGGCGCCCAGAGAAAGAGGAGGAACGAGACGCCGAGGTTGAAGACGATCAGCACGATCACCCACGAAGACCAGAAGTCGCTCATGGGCGACCTCCGCGGGCCGGGCCGGGCCCGGCGTCCTCGTCCTGCATCGGCAGGCGTGCCAGCTCGGCGAAGTCGCGTTTGTGATGGGGCAGCCAGGCCCAGATCCAGATGCCGATGAAGGTCAGCATCATGAGCACGATGAAGGCGCCGGCAATCGGGCCCCAGATCGGATTCATCGCGTGCCTCCTGCCGACGCCGCGGCGGGGGCCGAGGCGGCTTCGCCGGCATGAGGTTCGTTGGCGATGCCCAGACCCTGCAGGTAGGCGACGAGCGCATCGAGCTCGGTCTTCCCGGCGACCTCTTTCGGGGCGGTGGCGATGTCGGCTTCGCTGTAGGGGTCGCCGAGCAAGCGCAGCACGCGCATGCGCGCCTGGAGGTCGGTGCCGTCGATCGTCGCCTGGGCCAGCCACGGATAGTCGGGCATGTTCGACTCCGGCACGACCTGGCGCGGGCTCAAGAGGTGCAGGCGCTGCCAGTCGTCGGAGTACTTGCCGCCGACACGCGCGAGATCCGGGCCGGTGCGCTTGGAACCCCACTGGAACGGCCGGTCGTACACCGATTCGGAGGCGGTCGAATAGGGGCCGTAGCGCTGCGTCTCGAAGCGCAGCGCGCGGATCATCTGCGAGTGGCACAGGTAGCAGCCTTCGCGCACATAGACGTCGCGCCCCGACAGGCGCAGCGGCGCGTAGGGCTTCACGCCATCGGCAGGCTGCACCTTGTTCGCTTCCATGAACAGCGGCAGGATCTCGGCGAGGCCGCCGAGCGAGACCATGATCGCGATGAGGATCCCCATCGTCCAGACGTGCTTCTCGATAAACTCGAAGTGGCGATAGGCCATGGCGCGTTCCTCAGGCGGCCGCCGGCAGCGGTGGCGGCATCTGGTCCGGAACGGGCTCGGGAATGGGCACCGGCACCGGCACGATGATGTGCGCGCGCGCGTCGGCGGCGGTGAACCAGAGGTTCCATGCCATCACCCACATGCCGAGCCAGATCAGCACGCCACCGAACCAGCGAAAGATGTACAGCGGCTTGATCGCGATCAGGCTGTCGATGAACGAATACATCAGCGAGCCGTCGGGGCGGGTCGCGCGCCACATCGTGCCCTCGGTCACGCCGGCGAGCCACATCGAGGCGACGTAAATGAGCGTTCCCGAGAGGTGCAGCCAGAAGTGGATCTCCATGCCCTGGTGCGAATGCATGGCCGGGCGGCCGAGCGCGCGCGGCGCCATGGCGTAGAGCGAACCGATCGTGATCATCGCCACCCAGCCGAGCGAGCCGGCATGCACGTGGGCGATCGTCCAGTCGGTGTAGTGCGACACCGAGTTGACGGTCTTGATCGCCATCATGGAGCCTTCGAACGTGGCGGCGGCGTAGAACACGAGCGCCATCACCATGAACTTGGCCGCGGGGTCGCGCTTGACCCGGTGCCACGAGCCGTTGAAGGTGAAGAGGCCATTCGCGGCCGAGCCCCAGCTCGGCATGAGCAGCACCAGCGAGAACGCCATGCCCACCGACTGCACCCAGTCCGGCAGCGCCGTGTACATCAGATGGTGGGAGCCGGCCCACATGTAGATCGAGATCAGGGCCCAGAAGTTGACGATCGAGAAGCGGTAGCTCCAGAGCGGCTGCTGGGCCTGGCGCGGCACGAAGTAATACATCATCCCCAGGAAGCCCGCGGTGAGGAAGAACGCCACCGCGTTGTGGCCGTACCACCACTGGACCATCGCATCGACGGCGCCCGAATAGATCGGGTACGACTTGAACATCGACACCGGAACGGCGAGGTTGTTGACGATGTGGAGCAGCCCGACGGCGATGATGAAGGCGCCGTAGTACCAGTTCGAGACGTAGATGTGCTGGATGCGCCGGCGCGCGAGCGTGGCGAAGAACACGGCGCCGAAGCTGACCCAGACGACGGTGATGAAGATGTCGATCCACCATTCGGGCTCGGCGTATTCCTTGCTCTGCGTGAGGCCCAGTGGCATCGAGACCATTGCCATCACGCAGATCGCCTGCCAGCCCCAGAACGTGAACTCGGCGAGCCGGCCCCACGCCAGCCGCGCATGCGTGGTGCGCTGCACCGAGTAGTAGCAGGTGCCCATCAGCGCCGAGCCACCAAACGCGAAGATCACGCCGAACGTGTGGTCCGGCCGCAGCTTGCTGAAGGTGAGGAACGGGATGTCGAAGTTCCAGAACGGCCAGGCCAGTTCCGCCGCGAGGTACATGCCGACCAGCATGCCGATGATTCCCCACACGGCCGACGCCAGGAGGAAAAGACGCACGACGTGGTCGTTGAAGGTTTCTTTGGTCTGCATCGGACGGTTCTGATTTCCCGCATTGTCGAAGCGACTCACCGATCGACTTTGACGGTTATCAAGCCGAAGGCGCGGCGAAGAGCCCCAGGGGATTCTTGGTGATCGCCACCGACACGATGTACGCGAAGGTGGCAAGTGCCGCCAGCCACGCGGTTGCGCGCACCGGCGTGGAAAGGCCGGGCCGCAGGGCGACGATGCCCAGCCCGATGTAGACGGCGAGGGCGACGATCTTGGCCATCAGCCACGGGGCGGCGCGGGGATCGACGCGCAGCATCCAGACCAGGACGACCGCCGAGAGCAGCAGCACGGTGTCGACGATGTGGGGCAACGAGCGTGCGGCGCGGGTGCGGACCCAGCCTGCTCCCGCGAGCGCGCCGGCCCCGCGCGCGAAGAACCCGAGGCCGGAGAGCGTGACCGCACTTTCGTGGATCACCTTGACGAGGACATAGTCGGTCAAGTTCAAGCCCGATGGCCGGCGAGGCGGCGCTGATTCGTCATGGCGTGCGGTGGCTGCTCCTTACCATCCGCAGATCGTCGCATGCCACTTCCCTGGCGCTCCGGCAACCGTCATGACCTGGTCATCGCCACAACGTCCCGTCCACCGCGACCGCCGCTCGGGCCGGGCGTCGGTCGCTGCGCTCGGGGTCGGCGCCGTGCTCGTTCCGTCGCTCGTGGCCTGTCTGGTCGCCGCCGTCGCCGGCGGCCTGTTCCGGGCGGGCCTCGGCGTGCCAGCCTTCCTGGCCGACGTGCCCGGGCTCGGTCCGGCCATCGCGATGCACGCCGCGCTGATGCTCTCGGGTTTCTTCGGAACGGTCATCTCCGCCGAACGTGCCATCGCCAGCCGGTCGACCTGGGCCTTCGGGGCGCCTCTGGCATCGGGCATCGCGGGACTGCTTCTGCTGGGCGGGCTCACGAGCATGGCGACGTGGCTGAGCGTGGCGGCAACGTCGATGTTTGTCGTCCTCAGCCTGGTTCCGCTGCGCCGCGGGGCGACCCCGCGCGCGGTCGTGTCATTGCTCGGCGGATTGGCCTGGTGGTACGCCAGCCTGCTCTTCGCGCTCGGTCGTGGCGGCGACGCGGCCCTCCTGGGCTGGTTCCTCTTTCCGGTGCTGACGATCATCGCCGAGCGGCTCGACGCATCGCGTCCCGTCAGTCGTCCGGCTGGCGTCGCGTGCGCATCGCTCGTCGCGCTCCTGCTCCTGGCGGCGGTGACGGAATCGATGGCCCCGAACGTCGGCAAGCTTCTATTCGGGGCTTCGCTTGTCGCGATGGCCGTGTGGCTGCTCGTCTTCGACGCCGCCCGGCGCACGGTCTTCGCGACCGGCCTCGCACGGTATTCGGCGGTGTGTCTGCTCGCTGCGTACGGTTGGCTCGCGGTATCGGGTATCGCCTGGATCGGCCTCGCATCCGGCTTCCCCGACCGCGACATGGCGCTGCATGCGCTCGGCCTCGGCTTTCTCATGAGCATGGTGATGGGCCAGGCTCCGATCGCGCTGCCGGCATCGACGCGCCTCGGGGTGATGTTCGGCGCCTGGTTCTACCTGCCGGTCGCTCTCTTGCAGATCTCGCTGGCTGTTCGCGTCTTCGGCGGACTCGACGATCCCGCACTGCGCCTGCTCGGCGCCGAGCTCAACGCGGTCGCCCTGGCCCTCTTCGCGCTGACGCTCGCCAGCTCCGCGATCGCGCACCGCCTCGCCACGCCGGTCTGAGGGTCCCGACGAAGCCGGGGTCGATTCGTGCGCGCGTCAGGTCTGGCGCGTCGGGCGCCGGCTCTCCTCCCTTCAGGCGGGGACGATCTCGATGCGGCGTGTCCCGCCGGCCCGCTCGTGCCGCGCACGGAGCTGGCCGCAGCCCGCCTCGACGTCCTGGCCTGCCGACTGACGCAGCTTGGTGAGCACGCCGCGCCGATGCAGCTCCCGGGCCATGGCTTCTGCCCGCTCGACCGGGGGCCGTGCGAAGACCAGTCCGTCGACCACGTTGTACGGGATCAGGTTCAGCACCGCGTGCCTGCCTGCAAGCAGGCGCACGAGACCCTCGATCTCCCCGGCCGTGTCGTTGACGCCTTCGATCAGCGTCCACTGCACCTGCATCGGATAGCCGGTTGCGCGCGCGTAGCCGTCGCCGAGCGCCACGAGCTCGTCGGGCGCGATCTCCGGGGCGCGCGGCAGCAACCGCGCACGCAGCGCCGCGTCGGTGCTGTGCAGCGACAGCGCCAGCGCCGGCTTCACACGGCCTTCCGGCAGCCGCTCGAACAGGCGCCGATCGCCCACCGTCGATACCACCAGCTGCTTGTGGCCGATGCCGCCGCCCGTGCCGAGCAGGTCGATCGCGTCGAGCACGGCGTCCAGGTTGTGCGCGGGTTCGCCCATGCCCATGAAGACGACCTTGCTCACCGTGCGCAGGCTTCGCGCAAGCGCGACCTGGGCGACGATCTCGGCGCTGCCGAGCTGGCGCTCGAGGCCGCCGATGCCCGTCATGCAGAAGACGCAGCCGACGGCGCAGCCGACCTGGCTCGACACGCACAGGCCGCCGCGCGGCAGGAGCACCGACTCGACCGTGCGCCCGTCGGCGAGGGCGACGAGAAGGCGGCGCGAACCGTCGGCGGCGGGATGCTCGGAACGCAGCACGGCGAGCGAGCGCAACTCGGCCTCGATCTCCGGCATCGCGGTGCGCAGGGCGAGCGGCAGGAAGTCTTCGGGCCGACGCCGGCCATCGGCCTGCGACTCCGCCCGCGCCCACTGACGCAGCACGCGCGCTTCGTGCACGGGCCTCGCGCCGATGGCGCGCAGACGTTGACGAAGGGTGGCGAGGTGCATGGCGGCGCAGGCGGAGCCGCAGTGTAGTGAGCGGACCGTGCTGCCTGACGCGGCCACGGCTTTGGGCGCACGAGGCAAGATCGCGCTCATGATTGCCTTCTCCGCCCCCGAGCAGGCGCTGCATGCGCCGGAATTCGAGATCTTTCGCGGCGATCGCGTGCCGTGCTTCGAGTCGCCGAAGCGGGCCGAGGTCGTGCTCGGCGAGCTCGTCGCGCGCGGCCACGAGATCCGCCCGCCGGGAGTCGACAGCCGCGCGTTGCTGGCGCGGGTCCACACCTCGCGCTACCTCGCGTTCCTGGAGAGCGCGTGGTCGCAATGGGTGGCACTCGATCCCGCCCACGGGGCGGTTCAGCCGTTTCCGTCGGTGTGGCCGGTGCGCACCCTGCGCAGCGACCGCGAGCCGCGCAACTTCACGGCGCGGCTCGGCCTCTACTCGATGGACAACGGCAGCCCGCTCGTCGCCGGGACGTGGGCCGCAGCGAAAGCGGGCGCCGATGCGGCCGCGAGCGCTGCGGCGCTCCTCTCGGCCGGCGCGCGCGCCGTGTTCTGCGCGACGCGGCCGCCCGGCCACCACGCCGGTGCCGATTTCATGGGCGGCTACTGCTTCCTCAACAACGCGGCAGTCGCCGCGCAAGGCCTGCTCGAGGCCGGCAGCGCACGGGTCGCGATCCTCGACGTCGAC